>JAGXLK010000053.1 GCA_018334735.1 Planctomycetota bacterium
TGCCTTTTCGGCTATTTACTGGCGGGAAGGAGGAAACCGGCTCTCCGGAAAGAGATGAGCAGGTTGTGGATGCAGCACTTGAAGAGATACGGGTTGCTATAGAAGATGCTGCTACTGAAGGGGCTATTGAGGCCGATGAGAAAGATATGATAGAGGGGGTGCTGGAATTTGAGGACGTCGAAGTTCACGAGATTATGACTCCACGCACAGAAATTGAATGTCTCGAAGTCAACAGCCCAGCCGAGCAGGTGGTTCTCCAGGTGGCAGAATTCCACCATTCGCGCATTCCCGTCTTTGAAGATGTCCGCGATAAAATCGTGGGAGTTTTGCATGTCAAAGATCTGTTGCCCCTGGCAGCCAAAAATGAAAAAACGGGCGAAACCGTACGGGATTTGATGCGGAAACCGTTCTTTGTGCCGGAAACCAACCGGGCTATGAGTCTTCTACGGGATTTCAAGCAAAGGCATCTTCAGATTGCTATCATACTCGACGAATACGGTGGCGTTACCGGTCTCGTGACGCTGGAAGATGTTATGGAGCAAATTGTCGGGGAACTCGAAGAAGGTTTCGAGGCTGAGAAAATCGAAGAACGAGTCCGGCCACTCGGCCCCGGAAAAGTCGATGTCGACGGCCGTCTCCGGGTGGATGACGTCAACGATATGTTCAATATTGACCTGCCAGAAGATGAAGACTACGATACGATCGGTGGATTTGTTATGGCGCGTTTGGCGAGCGTGCCCCAGCAAGGGGAGGAATTGCGTTACAATGGAGTATTGCTTCGCGTGCTTGAGTGCGACGAGCGGAGAGTACATCGTCTGCTGCTGGAACGTCCGGGACAGGATCACGAGGAATCCTGAGGACTCCGTCACCTGAAGGGGTAAATTGCGACGAAATTACCGTACAGAGGGTGTTTGTCTTCGCCGTCTTGACTATGGCGAATCCAGCCAGGTAGCGGCTTTTCTCACCCCGGATCATGGACAGGTTGCTGTGATTGCCAGGGGAATCCGACGGGCGTCGAAACACGGGATCAGTCGGGCGCTGGACCTGGGGGCTCGTTACCGGATTACTTATGTGGAACGTCCGGCCGCTTCGCTGCATTTTTTGAGCGAATCCACAATGACAGACGGTTTTCTCGGGCTGCGAAGACATGCGGAAAGAGCGGTCTGCGCATATTACGCGATTGAACTCATGCGGGATTTAACGACCGAAGATCAGGGCGGGATTGAACTGTATGAGCTGCTGCTCAGGACGTTGCGGAATGTTGGGCGGGGAAAGGAACTGGGGCTATCTGTTTTGCGGTTGGAGATCGGTGGTCTCAAGCATTACGGCGCTTGCCCGAATTTCGGTGTTTGCGCTGAGTGCGGTAAGCCGCTTTCCAGGGAAGGACGGTACATATTCAGCGCATCCCATGGGGGGCCGCTATGTCAGGAATGTGGACGAGAGATTTACGACGGGCCCGATCGGTCTTCTATTTTGGTTCGGGGCGAGCAGCTTGAGGATTTGGCTGATCTGAGCTGCGGGTTATTCGTTTCTGAAAATGCGAAAACTTTTAATCCGGCCCGGATTGTTGAAGCAAGCCAGGTGCTTCGTTTCCATATCCAGTATTTGTTGGGTAAAAAATTGGAACTCTGGAAATATCTGCACGGCCGGCATTTGAGTAAAAGCATTCAGGCGATCCGGCGGTCTGCAAATCTTTAGGGATTGGCACCTAACGAGGCTGAAACAAAAAAACCCCGCAACGGCAAACGCTGCGGGGTTCTTTGTGATGGGGATGTTTAGCTAACCAGTTCTTTGGCCGTATCAACGGCAGAAGCGGCATCCGGAGCGTAACCGGAAGCCCCAATTTCATCCGCGTATTCCTGGGTTACGGGGGCGCCACCAATCATTGTAGCGACACCTATTCCCGATTCGTCGATGGCTTCGATGACGCTTTTCATCTGTGGCATCGTTGTTGTCAAAAGTGCCGAAAGCGCCACGATATCAGCCTCATTTTCTTTGGCCTGTTGAAGGAAATCTTCGGCTGAGACATCGATACCCGTGTCTATAACATCGAAACCACCCCCCTGGAGCATCATAGTGACGAGGTTTTTGCCGATATCATGCAGATCGCCTTTTACAGTTCCGATCACGACTTTGCCGGTGGCCTGGACATCCGATTCGGCAAGCAACGGTTCGATGATGTCCATGCCGGCGTGCATAGCGCGAGCGGCGATGAGGACTTCCGGTACGTAAAATTCGTTGGCTTTGAACTTTTTACCGACAACGTCCATGCCGGCCGTCAATCCTCCATTAAGAATTTCTTCCGCGGCCATTCCTTCGTCAACGCATTCTTGAGTGAGACGTTGAGCCTCGTCTTTATCACCTTTGATTATTGCGTCAGCAAGAGCTTCTAGGTCGGCCATAACGACCTCCTGTTAACAGTAAAAGAGAAACCTGAGAGTTGTTTACTGAGAGTATTCAAACCTTAATAAGCGGCCAGTTTAGCAATGCTGGCCTCGCCCTGTCAACCTTAATCTTGAGTTTCCGAAGATTTTTGTCCATTCTTATCTTCAGGCTCGATTTCAGGCAATTCGTTCTTCGGTTCCTTCCTGTTTTTTCCCGGATCATCTTCCAGCCCCGGAAGTTCGGGTAAGTTTTTCGGTTCGACTTCAGGTTGCTCCGGCTTTTGAGTTTCCTCCGGGATTGGGGGCGGAGGCACTGGCGGTAACAGTTTTTCACCCGCACGAAGATTACCCAGGCGGAACTCGGCCAGCCGTGTGGTTTCATCGGGTTTTTTACCCTTCGAGGAAACCACGTTTTCGTAAGCTCGCATTGCCGCCTGTCGGTCGCCGGCCAATTCGTGCGTCCGACCAACATCGAGCCAAAAACGCGAATTTTCGGACCGCCTTTGGGCAATTTTCGTGTACTGGGCTGCGGCTTCCTTGTACTGACCGAGAGTTTCCAGGGTTGCTGCAAGGCTCGGGGCCGAAAATCGCGTTGCGTGGTGTTTGGGATATTTTTTGGTGAGTTGTTTATAAATCGTAAGAGCTTCGGGATACTGGCCGGCTGAGAAAAGAGTGTTTGCCAATTTTAGCATAACCCACGGCGTGGCGCTGTTGTCCCATCCTTCGTCGAGCAGGTTTTCACAACTTTTTATGACCTCACGTTGGATTTTGTTGCGTTGTTCGGGTTGCATGTACGGACTGGAGGCGGAGGGAAGGGAGGAAAGCTGTTGCCAGGCAGACGCTTCTTCCAGAGTCGCTTTTTTGCGCCAGCTCTGGTAAAAAAGCAAAAGGACAATGATAGCCAGCACGACAACCAGGGCGGTGCGCCAGTATTTCTCGAAATATTCCTGAGCCATTTCCCAGGTCCTCGTGGCCCAGTCTTTTTGTTCGATGTCCGGTTTTTTTCGCTCTGTCATGATCAGAAAGGGGTCTTTAAGAAATCAACAATTGAAACTTGCAGAAAGCAAGATGGATACGGCTGGTGAAAAGCTTTTAACTCGACCCCCTGAATTCTACACAGAAGAACGCAAGTGTGCAAGACGATAAGGGTTACAATTTCAGTCTGGCAAACTTGCAAAGATGAAGGATTGTGCCGATAATGTTAATTGATACCGGCGTCGTCCATGATAGGCAAGGGGAACCCCGATGAACGAATCTGCAGATAAAAAGCGTTTCCATTCGACGACCATCATTTCGGTGCGCTGTGGTTTTGACGTTGCCATTGGTGGAGATGGTCAGGTGACGATGGATAATACGATTGTTAAACGTGGTGCCAGTAAAATTCGAAGGCTTTACCATGATGAAGTTATTGTTGGATTTGCGGGTTCGGCCGGTGATGCCTTCGCGTTGTTGGAACGTTTCGGTGGAAAACTGGAGGAATATCAGGGAAACCTTTTGCGGAGCGCGCATGAATTGGCGAAAGAATGGCGTACCGATAAAATGCTTCGGCCTCTTGAAAGCCTTCTCATTTGCGCCAATAAAGAGCATACTCTCTTAATCAGCGGGTCAGGAGAAGTAATCGAGTCTGATGATGGCGTTACAGGTATTGGTTCGGGCGGTGGTTACGCTACGGCAGCTGCCCGTGCACTGGTGAATGAGACGGACCTTTCGGCCGAGATAATTGTTGAAAAAGCACTTGGAATTGCGGCAGATATATGCGTTTACACCAATCACAAAATCAAGATCGAGCTTTTGTCGAGCGAAACGAACTGACCCCGAAACGTATCGTTGAAGAACTCGAAAAATATATCGTGGGTCAGGACGAAGCGAAACGAGCCGTTGCTATCGCACTGCGTAATCGGTGGCGACGGCGGCAGACCGACGAAGAGATGAGACGGGAAATTCTCCCCAAGAATATCATTATGATCGGGCCGACAGGCGTCGGGAAAACCGAAATCGCACGGAGGTTAGCCGACCTGGCGCGAGCCCCATTCATCAAAGTCGAAGCTTCGAAATACACCGAAGTCGGTTATCACGGGCGGGATGTCGAAAGCATGGTGCGGGAACTTGTTGAAGTTGCCATCGATATGGTTGGCGAAGAAATGGCCGAGCAGGTACGCCCCCAGGCTGAGGAAAACACGGAAGAACGATTGCTGGAACGTCTTTACGAACCCGATGTCGAAATTCAGGAAACCCCCGAGGATTACGATCGGACAGAACAGCGCAGACGGGCCCGTGAACGGCTCCGGGAGATGCTGGAAAATGGGAAATTGGAAGACAGAAAAATCGAAATCGAGGTCTCCGAAAAACCACAGGTAGTGCAGACTATGGCGGTCGGAGGAGATGAGATGGGGATGGACATGCAGGGGCTTCTGGAACAGATGCTTCCCAGCCGCACTGAAACCCGGCGTCTGTCCGTTAAAGAAGCGCGACGTGTCCTGATACAACAGGAAACTGAACGCCTCATTGACCGCGAGACACTCCATCGCAGAGCACAACAACGAGCGCAGGAAAACGGCATTATCTTCATTGATGAAATAGATAAGATTGCCGGGCGGGAAAGCGGCCATGGCCCGGAAGTCAGCCGCGAGGGCGTGCAAAGGGATCTTTTGCCTATTGTCGAAGGTTCCTCCGTCCCGACGCGTTACGGTGTGGTGAGAACCGACCATATTCTGTTTGTGGCCGCTGGAGCGTTTACTGTCACCCGACCGAGTGACCTTATCCCCGAATTGCAGGGAAGGTTTCCCATCCGTGTCGAACTGGATTCGCTGACGCAAGAGGATTTCAGACGTATCCTCGTCGAACCGCGAAACGCATTGGCAAAGCAGTATACAGCCTTACTTGAGACGGAAGGGGTGGAGCTGGTTTTCCAGGAAGATGCTATCGAGAGAATCGCCGAAATATCCGAGCAGGTGAACGAAACCACCGAAAGTATCGGCGCTCGCCGGTTGCAGACGGTAATGGAAAAATTGTTAGAAGAAGTGAGCTTTCACGCCCCCGATATGGAGGGTACGTGCGTTGAAATAGACGCGGATTACGTGGATAAAAGGTTAGAAAAATTACTCGAAGATGTAGATATGGTCAGATATATTCTCTAAAATTTTCGGAGGGACCTCGATGGGCGAAGAAAAATGCGCTGTGTGTCATCAGAGGCCAGCTAAACATCGGTGTATCCAGTGTCACAAACCAGTATGTGATGAATGTGCGTTTAAAAACGCGTACGGCGTATTCTGCAGTCGGGACTGCGCTGCTACACACCAGGAGTTCCGGGAAAACCAGGCTGCGGAAAAGGCCAGAAAACAGGGCTTAATAAAGACGCTTATCAAGCTCATCATCATTGTTGTTCTGTTGGGCATTATCGCCGTGGCCGTGGCCGTTTTCTGCGCAAAACAGGGCTTTTTGGGGGAGGAAGTTCAGAATAGCGTTATCAAGAAAGAGACAGAGATTCAAAATAGCGTTATCAAGAAACAGAGAGAGATTCAGAAGAAAGCCATTGAGAAAAAGGAACAAATCGAAGAGAAGTTGAAAAAATCGTCATCCCCCTCGCCGGAAGAAGAATAAAACAGAAGCAGAAAAGTGTCGTTATTCCGGCTCGGCTTCTTTAGCATCCTCAGTTTCTCTTTCCGATTTAGCTTGCCTGACGAAATAATCGGGTTTCGGACGTTTATGCGGTGGAAGCTCGTAATCAGGTTCCTGTCCCGTAATCTTCCCTATGGCCCACTTGGTAATCGTGCGGATTCTGTAGGTCTCGGTCCCATCGGTTAGATGTTGTCTGAGGGTTCCCACGGCTTTTCGGGAACCGATTCGTCCGAATGCAACGGCGGCTTCGAAGCGGAGATCGGGCGATTCGGGGAACATCCCGCGTGTATCGTTAAAGCGTCGTATTAGCATTCCTATACTGCCTTCGTTTTTCAGCATACCCAGAGCGCGGACGGCGGCAGAGCGAAGGGGCGTGGCTGTGCCAGGATTGGACATAGTGGGCTTGTCAGGAATGATTTTTTGATACCAGGGGATGGGTTTGCGGTACCCGAGTTTGCCCATTGACAGGACCGCGCAGGAAGCGGTCTCGACATCCTGATCCTCCGGGGTGGCACAAGCGTAGAGTTTCTCGAGGATTTTTGCATCGTCGCGCCCGATTTCACCAAAAGCCCAGGCTGCCCAGCGGCGTGCCGGAAGAAATTTGTCTTCCAACAGCTTCAGATGTCCCTCAATGTTGCGATCACTGCGAAGACGCCCAAGAATCTGACTGGATCCCTCCCGCACGGTATTGACTTCATGACTCAGTCCTTTCCCGGCCAGTTCTTTGACCTCTTCGTTTCCGATTGTCACCATAGAATCCACAGCATCTTCCCTGACATACAAATGCTCGTCGGCGAGAAGACGATATAACTGGGGCACTCCGTTTTCTATTTTGAATTGCCCGATGGCTCGTGCAGCAACGCGTCTTACCGTATGATCACTGTCTTTTGTCCGGGCGAGATAATAATCGGAGTGTTTTGCGCCTCCGAATGTGACGAGAGCCCGAAGCGCTTCTCGGCGGACGACTCCGTTTTTATCGTTAAGTAAGGGGATTATCCGTGGCTGTTTGTTTGTGGCGCCGAGGGCGGTTATTGACCGAAGAGCTGCCGCACGTTCCGCGTATCTTTTGGAAGATAGTTTTGGCATTAGTTGATCAGCATACGCCGGGTCTTCCAATTTCCCGATGGCCTGAATAGTTTCCAGGACCAGTATCGGCTCTCTGGCATCAAGCATGTCTTTCAGTGGGCCGAATGCATCAGCCGAGCCGACACGGCCCAGAGAACGAATAGCTTCACGGGCCAAACGCCGTTTTTTTGCTGAGGTAAACGTGGCCATGTTTGAAACCGCGCTTTCTGCTTTTAGATCGCCAAGGGCTTTTAATGCTGACCAGAGGACACGTTCATGTTCGTCGCGGAGAAGGGTTGTAAGGATTTGCACTGCCTTCTCCCTCTTTTGGCCTTTCAGAACGGAGGACAGCATGCCGATCGATGTTGCGCTTTGGGCTTTGATTCCCGGAACGTCACTTTTGGCGGCGAGTTCGAGGGTAGCAAGGTTTCTTTCGGAAGGCCAATCCCCCAATATCCATGTAACCCGTTCTGCTTCTCCGGGGTCTCCGTTTTCGTACAAATCCCTCAGTAGTGCGAGCTGTGCATCTGTCGGGGGCTTGGGCTCCTTTTTTTCAGGCGGTAGGTTTTTATCGAGGTACTTTCGCACTGGAGGATCATCATGTCGCAGCTCTTCCCCGTGAAGTGGCGGATTTTCTGCACCTTTTGCGGTGCAGGTCCATATGAGCACGGGAAATAAGGCGAGCCATAAGTATTTGCGGAGTGTAAGGGCTGGTTTATGATTCATTTTTTCAGATGTGTGAGCTTGGGGATTAACTTGGGATAGCATAAAGAGGGTCAGTTCCATGTCAGAGTTTCGGTTATTAATGTTGGCTCGCGCGAGCGCGCGCAATTAACCTTAAAAAAAATGAAGGAACAAGAATCGAATGCGAAATAGAAGAGAAAAGTATAATGTCGTCCACCATTGTGAACAAGCAATCTGTCAAACAGCCTTCGGGTATTCGTTACAAAGCAAATGCAATGGTGGTTCATCTTCTTCAATTTCGGGGAATCGTCCTACTTTCTCTGCGAAGCAATTATCCGTGTTATCATCGTTTACAGCGGAGACCTCTCCGATCAGAACGGCGCCGGTATCGGGGGCACTCCAGAATTTGTGGTAGAGCCTCGGAGTAAGTGTGATACTCTCACCGGGGGAGAGGGTAATTTCCGCACCTGCCGACAGTTCCCGGGCAACTCCGTCCACGCTGACCTGCACGGGGCTTTCTTCGTCGATTTTATCCTCTTCGGTGGCATTGTAAAGTTGGATGACGAGATCTCCGCCTCCACGGTTTATGATATCTTCGATCTTTTTCCAGTGGAAATGGGTCAGGCAAATCTGCCCGCTACGCATGGCCATAATTTTCTCCGCATATGGTTTGGGATCGTAGGGGTCCTGGTCATTGCCATTTCGGAGTGTAAATAACGTGAGGCCATATTTATCAAATTCCCCCAGTCCGAAATCCGTGATGTCCCAACCGAGCATATTTCGCCGTATTTCATCGCATTCGTGGCCCTTGCTTTCCCAGTCTTCAAGGCTCCAGAAGGCGAAGGGGGGGAGTTTGAATTTGCAGTGTTCCATGAGTTTCTTGGCCCAGGCCAGATTTGAGTTGATTTCGGAACGTTTCATGGAAAACCTCTTGTTGTTGCATTGAAAAAAAGCGCCACAGTCGGTACATTGACAGTTTAGCCTGATTTATATTGGTATTGAACCCGCTGGCGGGGGGAATGTCAAGGTGGGTGGAGTTTTGTGACCTCAAGTTGGCCTGAAATCAATCACATGGGATTTTCCGATAAAGAAAGTTTGCTTTCCAGTCCCTGCTGGGTTTTGCTTGGTCCCACCGCAGCGGGGAAAACGGAGCTGACGTGTGAACTTGGGCGGCGGTGGCCTGTGGAAATTGTGTCCGTGGATTCAATGCAAATTTACAGGGGCATGGATATCGGGACTGCAAAGCCGTCCTCTGAACAGCGCCGGGAGATTCCCCATCATATGATCGATGTGGTGGATCCGGAAGATGGGTTCGATGTAAGCCGCTTTCGGGAGATGGCACTGGGTATTATGGAGCCTATCAGGAAACGCCGAAATATCCCTCTCCTTGTTTGCGGCACCCCCTTATATTTGAAGGCCTTGCTCTGGGGATTATTCGAAGGTCCCGGGGCCGATAGCGAAATTCGGGAGCGCCTGCGAAAAGAAGCGGAACTAAAGGGCCGGGAACATTTACACCAGAAACTGGCGGAGGTTGATCCGGAATCGGGTCAGCGGGTGGACCCCAATGACCTGCGGCGGATTGTCCGAGCATTGGAAGTTTACGAGCTGACCGGTCGGCCAATTAGCCAGCGGCAGGATCAGTTCGATGGGCCTCCGGATATTGAGCATATTTCTGTCGGCCTGGAATGGCCAAGAGAAATGCTTTACGAGCGAATCAACCAACGTGTTGATCGGATGCTTGAGGAGGGCCTGGTAGAGGAGGTCCAAAAATTACAGGGTCGGCTCGGCCGGCAAGCTTCTCAGGCCGTTGGATACAAGGAGCTCATGGCACATTTTGGGGGGGATATTTCGTTTGAGGAAGCTGTTCGA
>JAGXLK010000742.1 GCA_018334735.1 Planctomycetota bacterium
CTTTCTGTGCTCTGGCCCATAGTTGAGATTCCCCGGCCCGCACAAGCGGCGCCACGGAATAGCCTTTTAAGCATGTCTGTACTTTAACGCCGTTTTTCACATGGACCACGCCGCTGACGGTACCCACCCAGCGCCCAGATTTTCCGCCACTTACCACGTCCCATACCTTTTGATCTTCCAGCACCATGGTGCAGTTGCCATTGCTGCAGGCCGCCAGCCCCGTCAGTGTGCCAACCCACACCGATCCATCTTCTCGTTCTCGTAAGAATTGGATTTCGTTGCCGGGCAATCCATCTTTTTTGGTAATGTGTCTCCATCTCTCAGCCGCTTTGCCTCCATGCGCCATAAAAATGCCCACGATCAGCAAAGCCGGTATCAGTTCTTTCTTCATTCTTCTTTCCTTTAAGCAATATTTTTGTCAACGTAATTTTGCAGGGCAATTCTGATTATTCTGAATCCCGCTCCGGCATACTCTCCTGCCAGCATTCCCAGAGAGCTTTCCCGGAATCGTCTTGAGGTTCTCCCTCTTTGTAGAGAGCCTTCCTTACTCGAGCCCGCACGGATTCCTTAGCGGCCGTGGGATCGTAGTGACCGTACAGCATGCGGAAATCATGTGGCCTTACATAAATGGGGCCATATATCTGCCCGGGCACCATCTTTCCTCTTTTGTAGAGGCTTCTGGCAACCGCCCCGCCTGTCTCGACATCCTTGAGTCCGAAGTACCGATGATATTGCCCACCAAACCGATTTTTCCATCCATTCCAAGCGTTTTCATCTTTGTGATGCAACCTGTACTCACTGTATATTTCGGCCACCAGCAGCGAATTCGGGCCGCCAAATATCCGCTCGGGGTCGACGATGTGTAGCCGGCCACGGACGGGCTCCCAGCCATCGTTCTGGACCACGAATAAGGCTTTGTAGCCCTGCTCACCATCCACTTTTTTGTACGGGCGGCGATAAATTGTGACGTTTACCTCGGCATTGGGGTTCTCGCGGTTCAGTTCGAAAGCCCCTTCCCGGTCAAACTTCTCACCGTAGCGCGTCATATTTGAAGTTCGCCAGTAAGGAACAAACTCCGTTGTTTTCTCCCGAAAATAGCCGAAATCATGAAGAGCATTCAGAACTCCGACATATTCCTCGGCATTGTTGAATTTGGGATACACCCCGATATCGTGCAACAGCATCCGGCCCAGCAAAGCCCTATCGAGACGCGGATTGTCCCCCGGATCCGTCGGCAAACCTTTGTACGGTTTCACACGTGTGGTCAATCCTTTGCAGGTGTTAGCGGCGTAGCGCCAGCCGCTGATGGGAAACCGGGTAATGTGATCAATCTCATAGGTTTTTGCGAAACCCGCGGCGCTTTCCACCATTTCGCTGTCACGTGCATATGACTCGAATGTTGTGGCCGCCGTGGCCCACAGAGCCGTGTAATTGGGCACGTCGTTCTCGGCTGCGACTTTCGCAAGCCGCTTGAGCATCCGTCGCACGTTAAGCGTGCCGAAATTCGCCTGATACGGCAATTCGTTATCTTTCACTTTTTGTGGATCCCTAAAGTACGCCATTCCGTTGGCCACACAGATACCTCTTATCGGTGGGAACAGCTCGTCCCACCACCAGCCGGTAACTTTTCCGAGGCGGATCATTCGGGCGCAGTGATAAACAAAATAGTCTTCCCAGCTCCGGGACCCCCAATGCATGTGACAGGTTCCCCCGCGTGTCCAGGGCTGGCCGTAGCCTCCTTTTTTATCGATAGCCGGGCTGTTTACGCGGGCGCTCGAATTCAGAAGCCATTCGCCCGTATACACCCGTTTCTGCAAAGCGGGGATTCCCGCATTGACCATATTTTTCAGTATATAAAGCCGGGGCGCGCCGTTCGGGTATTTCTTGCGGAAATGATCAAACGCCTTGCTGGAACCCGATATTCCCCCCGGGCCGTCGTTCGGCAGAGCAGCATGCGGGGGATCTCCCTCGTAGTTCTCCGGACGCCAGTGAAGCCAGGCCACGCTACGGTAATCATCCTCCTTCGGTTTAGCCGGATGAGTAAAAAGGGCAAATTCTGTTGAACGCATGCCGGAAATTGTGGTCGGATGGTTCACAAATCGCACTCTCATGGTGGTGTTGCCCCGTTCGTCACGCTCAAGCGTAATAGTCGACCCATCCCTGTCGAGAACCCATCCCCGGTCGCTATCACAGACCCAGCTCCATCCTCTGTCTCCGCTTCCGAAAAACATCCAAGGCACGAAACTGCTGTAGTAAAGGCTAAGAGGTTCCATATCTTTCGCGCTGTCCCAAACGATTCCAGGACGCTGCGGAACACGCATGTCCCACCCGGATGCGGGCTCCATTCCGTAAGCACCTGCCACGCACATATCCACCGGTCCCGCCACATCCATGACGAGTTCCAGAGAGTCGAGTTTTACCTTTTCGTCCGCACCATAGGTCAACTGGAAAGTCATAGCTCCATCACAGTCGTATCGCGAACGCAGGTTTGCTTTGAGTGGGCCGAGCGATAACTCCGAACTGTATACGAGCTCACTTTTCCATTTTTTTACGGTATCGGCTTTCCGGATAACCTCCGCTACGACTTTTTTCTCGCCGACAAATGCTTCCAGACGCATAGGTGAACGCAATTGGGGGCCGCGGCCGATGCCTTCCTCCC
>JAGXLK010000743.1 GCA_018334735.1 Planctomycetota bacterium
AACGGTGATCTACACGCACGAATATACGAAACACGCGTGTACGCCGAATGATACTGCGGTAGCTGTGTCCTTATTTCTGGATTATAATATTTTCTTATGAGGGAAAGGGCCATGTATAAACAATCTTTCCATAGGAAACCTGGCTTCACGCTCATAGAATTGTTGGTGGTCATTGCCATCATAGCCATCCTGGCAGCGATGCTGATGCCTGCGCTGGAGCGGGCGCGCGAGGGAGCCCGGCATGCCGCATGCAGAAGCAACCTGCACCAGATCGGACTCGGGGGGATGATGTACCAGAACGATTACGACGGAATATTGCCCATCAGCACCGAGTGGAGCCAGTCTTTCGGGCCCAAAAAATACAGCCAGGAGTATTTCCATAGTGCCGGTAACAAAAACATCTGGGGCGATGAATTCGTCCACATGGCCTGCAATTATTGCGGCGCACACGACTATCCAAGCAAACCTCGTCCCGGCCCCATCGGCGTATTCTGGTGTCCGTCCAAGGAGTTCAAAAAGACTTTGAAAATTGCCAACCAGCCGTATGTCGCAGGGAACGCCGTGGCCATTCATTATGCGCGTGATGGGCAGGCCTACCCGCTCTCACAGGATGTCCAGGACGAATCGAAGGATGTCTACGGTGGCGAATATGACACCGGTCCGGTGCGGCCGATGAAAGCAATGAGCCCCAGCAGGTGGCCGGTATTTTTCGATGAGGAAGTGTATTCGGACAGCCAGTATGGAGTGGTGGACAACCATCCCGATAAACGACTGAACGCTCTGTACATGGACGGCAGCGTCGACAGCCAGATTGGCGACGTGGGGTTCCGTGGTAATAATTACGGCCAGGCGAGCGGAAACTTTGTGGTCTGGTTCCTCCCCTACGTCCGAACCGCCCCCATGCCTTATTGAAGTGGTTGAGAATCATCTTCTGAGCGCTTTCCTGGCGTCAGTGCAGAGAGTTCCTGTGGCGATCTGCTGCCCCGGCAATCTCCTCCTTCTATCTGTACCTCTCCCCAAAAAAAACGACACCGTGTTCAGCCATCATGTCCGTCCGCTGAAGAAACTCGTAGTCGGACGTGCGGAATAGCTCTCGTTCGAGCGCGTTCTGCAGACGCGCAGGGGTTTCGGCATGCGCGGGATCCTCAGCCAGATTTTGAAGATCGTACGGGTCCGCAACCGTGTCGATGAGCGAGATCGGTTCCCAGGAATCTTCAGCTCCTTTGATCGCGTAGATATAGCGTCCGTCGTAGATCCCGCGCCAGGGGGACTGGTTGAGGCGAACCTCATGCTGGTGCGGATAGAGTCCGGTCTGCACAGTGGCCCGATACGGGCAGCACACGGGAGAACTCGACACGCAGTTGGCGTATCGCACCCCGTCGGCGGCCAAACGCTCGAAGTTAGGAGAAATCACCTCGGAGTTACCGTAACAATTCAGTGCTGGTCGGACAGGATGAAAAGGATGTTCGGTTGTTTGTCCATAAGCGGTGATTATCGTTTTTCTATGTTGAACCTTGACAACAGGACCGAAACGGTTACTGGCCTGACACAAGAGCGGCTATAGCACCAAAACGAAGGGAATTCGGATAAACCTTCTCAGGTTTTGCCCCTGAGATCACTCACACAACATCTTAACATATGTTACGACGCTCGGGGGTCGTACAATCCAGTTTTTGCCGCTTGTTGGCCATCCTTTTCCGCAAAACGGCAGGGCGCGCTCGGCGATCACGCCCTACATGTATGTGGCGTCCCGGATACGTGAGGACGGGGCATATTTTGGGACGTTTCAAAGACCAGGAACTGCTGCGACTTCCGAAAATGCCCGAAAGCTGTAGGTCCGCATCGCCGAGGCGGACCTGCCGTTTGTCGTTCGACACCGCCGTCGCGGGGCTGGCCAAACACCGGGCCAGCGCTCCGCCGCGAAATCAGTTTCCGGGCCGCGTTCTGAACTCCAGCTTGCTCAGTGGAGTGTAGACTCGAGTTCAGCTTCCTCCGCCATGGCGGAGGAAGCGGGACTTGAGGCGGACGGAGTTGGAAAATGGCAACTCAAACGAAACTGTCCGCGTTCTGAAGTCCAGTCCGCTCCTGACAGGGTATTTTGGGAGCCAATTTGTGGTGGGCCTTCAGCCCACTTTTTTTCATTTCCACGCATAATCCCCGGAACTCAGACAATTTTTAGCCGTCTTCGCCCCCGGCTATGTCTGCGATCGCCCCTCTTCAGGGGCTCAAATCAACGTAGCAAAGCCCACGATAATGGATTTCGGGCCGATAACTTTCTCTCCCAAAACGTGGGGATACTTACATGAGACCGCTTACTCTCCCAACACTCTTCGGAAAAACGTTCCCATCAGGGTAAATATTCAGTGAACCACGTTCACCGAATAGTCGCATCTTCTTCGATAGAGCGTCATGAGCCCGGTTAGCCCGCCGGAGGCGGGCGTTTCAGAGCTAGCCCGGGGTGAGTGAGGCCACTATGTGGCCGAGCGAACCCCGGGGACAGAGCAAGCCCATCAACCGCGGATCGCCTCGCCGGAGGCGAGGGCCGCAACCTTCGATGGCTCCAACCCTCGAAGGTTGCGGCCACGAACGTAGTTCGTGCGATCCGCTCCATTACCAGACCCTCAACCTCAACCCCGGACTCCCCCGCTCTGCGGGG
>JAGXLK010000744.1 GCA_018334735.1 Planctomycetota bacterium
CATTCTGGCTCGATCAGGCGCGTGAAAATAATCTCCTTGTGACCGGAGGAAGTGATTTTCACGGAAAGGCAAAAGCCGGCGTTGAAATCGGCCAGGAATCGGTCTCAATGGTGGAAGTCTGTAAATTGCGTGATCGTTCTCACCTCGGCAACAAAGCCATAAGCCCAACCTGATTCTGGATCCAGTGGCCATCTGAAACTTTTCCTTCAATTATTTTGAATAGCCAGGAGCCAACTCGATCGTGAAATCGTTCGGAAAGGATAATAAAGAATCGCCTGAAATCGAGGAACAAAAGGAGTCAACTCAGGATGCCAAAAAGGGGTTCTTCGGTAAACTGAAATCAGGGTTGAAAAAAACTCACTGCAAAATCGCAAGTGGCCTCCGCAGTGTTATTCCTATTGGCGGCAAACTCGACGAACAGCTACTCGATGATATCGAAGAACAATTGCTCGTGGGCGATGTCGGGCCCAGGGCAGCAATCCGCCTTTGTGACCGCCTCCGGGAAGCCCACCAAAAAGGAGAACTCGAAGACACAGACGCGGTTCTGCCTTTCCTCAAAAACACAATCAAAGAGGACCTCCATCAGTGGGATTCCACCTTGCACCTGCCGGAAGGGGAAACCGGTATAATCCTGGTGTCCGGTGTGAATGGATCCGGCAAAACCACAAGCATCGGCAAATTGGCACACCGCTTCCGCAACCAGGGGAAGAGTGTTCTGCTCGCCGCCAGTGATACTTTTCGCGCCGCAGCCGTCGAACAACTCTCCATATGGGCCGAATGGACCGATTCGGATATCGTAAAAAACGAATGCGCCGACCCCGCAGCCGTGGCGTTTGATGCCACCGATAAAGCGCTCTCAAACGATTACGATGTCCTCATTGTGGATACGGCCGGGCGAGTCCACACACGCAAAAATCTCATGACAGAACTGCAAAAAATCCAGCGCGTCATAGGCAAAAAGGTCCCCGGAGCCCCTCACGAAACCCTCATGGTTCTGGATGCAAACACCGGTCAAAATGGCATAAGTCAGGCGCTAAGATTCAATGAAGCACTCGACCTGACGGGCATTATCCTCGCCAAACTCGACGGCACAGCAAAAGGGGGTATCGTTATTGGTATGCAGGATGAAATTAACCTGCCCGTAAAGTTCGTCGGTGTCGGCCAACAAGCAGAAGATCTCGCTCCGTTCGACCCCGACACCTTCATCGATGCGCTCTTCGAATGACTCTCCGAACTTTAGCCACAAGCAAATATAATAATGGATAAGCTAACTTTTCAACAGATCAAAGAGACGTTCGACCACTACGTAATTCCAAACTACTCCCGAAACGACGTCGCGTATGTCAGGGCAGAAGGTTCGTATATTTGGGATAGCGAAGGTAACCGCCATGTCGACCTGATGCCCGGCTGGGGCACAACAACTGTCGGTCATTGTCACCCCCGAATCGTCAGCTCTATACAGAGACAGGCCGCGCGACTTATTCATGTCGATAATACCTTTTACAACATCCCCCAGGGACTATTGGCTGAGAGAATCAGCGAGCGATCTTTCGGCGGACAATGTTTTTTCTGCAACAGCGGAACAGAAGCCGTAGAAGGTGCTATGAAACTTGCCAGGCTCTGGGGCGAGGAAAAAGGCCGATACAAAATCATCACCATGCGTGACTCTTTTCACGGCAGGACGTTTGGCTCCATAACTGCCACTGGTCAGGACAAGTATCACAAAGGTTATCTGCCGCTGCTGCCAGGCTTCATACATGTCCCCTTCAACGATTTCGATGCTCTCAGTGATGCTGTCGACGAGGAAACCTGCGCCATACTGATGGAACCAGTTCAGGGCGAAGGTGGCATCAACATAGCCGACACGGACTATTTAGAAAACGTTCGCGATCTTTGCGACAGCGAAAATATACTTCTCATATTCGACGAAGTACAAACCGGTATCGGGCGAACGGGAAAATGGTTTGGGTATCAAAACTTTAACCTCGAACCCGATATCATTACCCTGGCTAAAGCCCTGGGAGGCGGTTTTCCTATCGGCGCTTTCGCTGCAAAACCGCAAATTGCAGACCATCTCGTTCCCGGCACACACGCCTCAACGTTCGGCGGGAATCCCCTCGGCTGCGCCGCTGCAATCGCCGTCTTCGATTTGATCGAAGAAGAAAACCTTCTGGAACAGGGTCTCAAAACGTCTGCCTACGTTCTCGGGCGATTGGAACAAATTGCCCGGGAATGTCCAATAGTCGAAGAGGTAAGAGGGATCGGCATGATGATTGGTGTCGAACTGAACCGGCCGGGCAAAGCTATATTTGAATATTGCCTGGACCGGTTCGTGAGAATAAATTGCACCCACGATACGGTTCTCAGAATGTTGCCCGCTCTGAACATCGGGCGTGCCGAGCTTGATGAAGGTCTACAGGTGCTTGAAGAAGCGATCCGGAAAGCCGACAAACAAAACATTTGAGTATCGAAAGATCATACCATGCAAGAAAATCACCTTGTATCTCTGCACAATTGGCCAGCAAACGACATTGAAACTCTCCTCAAATATGCTCAATCCCTGAAAACACATGCACAGGAGGGTTCACTCGAACTCTCTCTGAAGAACAAGACCCTGGCCCTGTTATTCGAAAAAGCATCTATGCGTACTC
>JAGXLK010000745.1 GCA_018334735.1 Planctomycetota bacterium
CATCCCCTTTCAACGCCGACACGCTGGAATATATTTTTTTCGCATCCTCTTTGGACGGACAATCAATCAGGTTCACCTGGATCCGTCGTCCGTGCACGGAGAGCACGGTATTTGACAGGCTCTCAATACGCGCCCCGAGCTTGCCCTCTATGGCGGGGAGCTGATCCGCGGAGACCCGGAAGGATTTGACGATCCCCCAGCCGGACGGCAGGTTTTTGAAACAACTATCTATTCCCTTGCGCCGCGCGCCGGAAACAACAGCGGTTGCAAACAAGAGCAGCCCAAACGACATCCTCTTGAACCATTTCATAATTTCCACTCCTCATCCACTCCGGATCAGTAAATACAGAGCGTTCGCTTTTCTATTTCGGTCCGAAAGGCCGTTTTAGAGTCCAAATGAACAATTCACGCTTCCGGGGCTCATTGCGAGGCGTCCCGGCGCCCGGGGTGCCGCGGCAATCTCGCTGTTGGGTCAAAATAACGACGAGATTGCATCGACCATCTTGCGATGGTCTCGCAATGACTTTAGCGATTCGAAACGCTCTTGACAAACTCGCTTCCCTTCTTTACGTCAAGTTTGAGGTGGTACGCGCGCGGTGCGGCGAAACCTTCGACCTCGATGTCGGCTCATCGCATCCTGGGGCTAGAGAACCGGCGGAGACCATGCATTTTGGGACGGACCAATTGATCCGATGCAGCCCGCTTGATCCCACCAATGTCAGGGAATCCTTGAGGAACAAATGGAACCTGGGGGACCTGTCTAATTTATGCGAATTATAGGGCCTACATGACCTGAACGATTTGCGGGGCCTCAATGCACAGCTTACCTGCAATGGGAAAATCCCGGCTCATCCCAATGCCCCACCTCCTGGTAATTGAAACCACCTCAGGTTTTCCGAACCCCTTTGTGCGGCATTTCCTGATTGCGCCGAAGGCATTTTTCGGGGATCATACTTAGATAATAAGAGAATGTCGAAATACGACAAAAGGCCCCTCCGATAATGCGTCAGGAGATAGCCAGTGGTCAAAACTCAGGTCCAAAGCGCAACCGATGAAATCCTGGGAAGCATCAAGAATACGGTTAACGACGTTTTAAATACGCTTCCCCTACCGGGAAAAGTCGAAACTTCAACTTCTGTGTTGCATCCTGGAAAGATGCTGCGGAGCCGTTTTGCCGTCCGAATTGCCGGTGGTCTCGCCCAGAAACCCGAACGGCACCGCCTGAGGAGTGCTTGCGCGGCCGTCGAAATCGTCCACACAGCTTCTCTCTGCCACGACGATCTCATTGACGATGGACGGTTTCGGCGGGGGCAACCATGCCTTTGGCGCGCATCTAGCCCCCCCGAAGCCATTCTCACCGGGGATATGCTGCTCTGTGCATCTATCAAATTAGCGATGGACGCCGGAGCGGGACGCGAGTTCCTCCAGAAAATTACCGAAACCTGCGCCGGAGAAACACGGCACGAAATGAAGCATCAGCCAGAATGCCCGCCAACAGAATGGTTTATTGAGATGGCTCGGGGAAAAACGGGTCCGTTTTTCGCTTTCCTCGGCTGGTTCTGTGGTCAGCCGGATCCAGAACTCGCCACCGTCCTGGAAGAAACCGGCTACGATATCGGCACAGCCTACCAGCTCGCCGATGACTTGCTGGACGCTACGGGGGACGAAGCTGTGGCCGGCAAGACTCTGGGGCTCGACGAAGCGCGCGGGAAATTGACGCTGCCCCGGCTGCCCGGAGGAAAGCAAAAATGCCGCCGCCAAATTAAGTCGATTGTCCAAAGGATACCCGAAAATTTGCTCCTCTGGCCAAAAGCAAAAGACGGTGTTGAGCGTTTCCTGTTTCAAGACTTGAAACCTGTTCTGGATCGTTTTGCAATTGACGTGGGTATCTGAGTGGTCGGGGTCGTAAATCCGCTCAAGTTTTCCAAAAGTTGGCAGTTATGCAAAGAGAGGTAGAAGATACAAACTCGGGCAGCGACCGTTGCGGAAACCGCTTACTTGCCGTATTCAGGGCCACCCGACCTTTCTCTTTCCCGGTATCGTTTCTCCCCGTAGTTATCGGTTTTGCGGCCGTTTCGCCTGTCTCCCAATGGCTTTGTCTTTTGAGCTTAGCAACGCTCGCGATCGCCTTGCTTCTTCACGCATCGGGCAATCTGTTCAACGATTATTTTGATTTTATCAGCCGAGTGGATACTTTCCGGGATGAAGGCAGCGGACGCCCGGGGAGAATGCTGGTGGCCGGAAAAGTAAATCCCGGCTTCTTCCTCGCGGAAGCACTGGCGTGTCTGGCCATCGCGCTCGTTCCGCTCACGTATATCATCTGGGCTCGAGACCTGTGGGCACTTGCTTTCTTTGTGCCCGGGGCTCTGCTCCTTTACGCCTACACCGGACCGCCCTTCAAGCTGAAATACAAAGCGCTGGGGGAACTGACCATTTTCGTAACGTTCGGTCCGCTCATGATGGGGGCTGCGGCCTGGGTGCAGACCGGACGTCTGAATCCGAACGTGCTACTGCTTTCCCTGTCAGCCGGATTTTTGACTGCCGGGATGGTGGCGGGGAATAACGCCCGCGACTATGACGAGGACCGCGAGGCGGGCATTAAAACCTCCGCGCAGATTCTCGGGCGCCGGGGGGGAGCATTGTTGCATGTT
>JAGXLK010000054.1 GCA_018334735.1 Planctomycetota bacterium
CGTTCTGGTGTTATGATTCTGACAGCCAACCACAAGGATGGATCGGTGCGAGCAACGGATTGCTCCGGCCCGCCAGTAACGACGATGAATACGCATACGAAGGGTACTGGGTCGAATTGGTGGATGAAGAAGAGGATATCGTTCATAGCAAATACCATCAGGTGAGGGAATGCTGGAATCCTTTTTGCCGCGACGGTATGCTCGACATGGACGGGGACGGCCAAGCAGATGATCTGGACAACGACGGGGTCCCTGATCTGGAGTGCGGGACGTGTGATGGCAAAGGCTACGTGGTGATAGGCGGGGAGCAGGTCAATTTCCCGCGGGAAGATGTGCCTTTAGAGCTGAATTTTCTGAACGAATATCGGCCGTTGGTATTGTCTGAAGATTTCTTCAAATTCGGCGTGACCGTTGGCGTGTGGCACCGGCGGGAAAGCCATTTTCCGGCAGATAACACTTCCGAAGTTCCTCGAAGACCTCTTGAGTATATGCTTCACGATCCTTCCCCGGGTTTGCGGGGTCTGATGGAAGGCCCGCAGCAACAAACAGCTCGTGAGCGAGGCCAGATACTAAAACCTGAGTGGGGCTATTTTGCCGTGGGCGGAGCCCGCACAGAACTCGTCACGCCCGGGGCTTCCGATGGACCAGGTGGACTCGAGGAGGGATGTTATTTCTCCAATGTTACGGAAAGAGAAATGTGGATCGAGGAAAATATGAATAATCTTTATGCCCGGGATTATGCGACGGGCTGGTCGTACTGGCGGGCCAGGCTGTTCCCTCTCGATAAACAGGTTCTTGATGAAGATGTGTTGTTGGGGCAGTCTGGAGAGGCCGAAACGGGAATAGGCTGGTTAATGCGGCGAATTGCGTATGGATCCCCGGGAGGAAGAGAACGAACTCGCCAGACCAATTTGCCGGTCTGGTATAGTTACGGGCGCCGCCACGGTCATGTTTCGGGTTGGTCTAAGAATATGTATGGTCATTACGATCAGTCCTATCCGCCTGAACACATCCGGCAGGATTTGTTGGAACAGATGCGGGGACCAAGCGTGCAACCGGGTAGCGGAAATCAGTTCGATTACAATCAACTCGACGACGAACAGGTATTCCACTGATGGATAAAACAAGCGACAAGGCGATTTATAGATCCGTGAGAATCGGGAGTGATCGGGGGCGTAAAGGGGCCGCTATGACTGAAACAGCGCTTCTTTGCTTTTTTATCTATGTTCCTGTCCTGTTGCTTGTGATCATTGCGGGCGACCTGACCCTCGATAAGGAAAAAGCCCACGTGGCTTCATCGTACATGGCATTTCGCGTGGATGCTATCGATGATACGGATTTGAGACGCGCGTTTTTCCCGCTCGCAACGGGGTCGGACGAGGACGGGTTGTCCGTCCGTACGGTTGCGGTTGAGAGCGATGAAATAGACGAGACTGTGCCGTACACGCTTCCGGAATCCTCTTCCGGCGATTATTCCGGGGGACCCACTGAACATCAGGACGATTTGCAGTATAAGCTTTATTCGCTTGCGGTCGGTGAAGTACATGCCACGCGGCAGCTGCAGGCTATGCCCGACGGGACAGTCCAGTTTATCGAACATCTTGAGCGGGAGGTGGACGATGCGGGGGAATATCTGGCCGAGAATGATATTGTGGAACTCGGCAATCTGCCGGAAGATCTTGGAACGCACCCCGTCAATGAGTCTTACGAGCTGCAAACAACCGCGTCTTCCCGGGATTACACTCAATACGTTGCGACATTGACGGATCTGATGAACGGTAACTGCAACGCAGGGGGGATCTCAGCGGGGGGGGAGATGGGTGAACTGGTGCCTCGTTTTACGTCCGCCGCGGGACTTCGGACGCATCTGGATTCGCCTTTCCGCTGGAATTTGCAGGAAACATTCGGGAGCGCTGACAACTACGAAGGGCAGAAAACAGAGTTTGTGATGCATTTTGGCGCGACCGATGAAGTCCCGGAAGACGACTCTTTCCATGGTGGTTACACGTACCTCCAGAATCCTGAAGCGGTCCCCGACGCGAGTGCTCTGAGAGCTGATTTCTACGAATTGTCTCCGGATATGTTCACCTGGCAGACCTCGGACGGCAGAAATATTGCTATTTGTGATATGGTAGATCCGTTAAGCAGCGAGCGCGGGCCGGAACATCAGAAATTTCTTATTCCCGGTGACCCCCGAGACTGATATGAGCTGGAATAAGGGGAGGACAGAGGCGCCAAAAAAGATGCTTGAAAAGTAGTTGGTGGGCCCGGCCGCCGGAAAGTCAGGTTGTGGGAAGGCCGGGTTTTGTTGTTTCCCAGAATCCGTTTTCTTCCGCGAGTGTGCGCAATGTCGGATATGATCGCTAAAACCGTGCTATCGGTCCTTGTGGTCGCTGGACTCCTGATATTAGGAGTGATGGTGGCTTTTGTGCGTCCTTTTCACGTGTTGGCCGGATTTGGGGGGCCTGACGAAATGTTTGTCGCTGGCAAAGATCAACAGATAAAAACAGAGGATAGCACGATTCCCATCCCCCCCGAGACAAAACTGACATTTAGAACCCGTGCGAAACGCGGCAACCATTACCGGTATCTAAGCCATTTAAGTGTTGAGGGTTTGCAAAAATTCTACGTGGAGCAAATGCCGAAGTACGGATGGAAACAAGACCCCCGTTTCGAGCGGGCGAAGCGTCATGAAAACTTGCCTCAGGTCGTTTTGTCTTTTCAAGGCGGGGGAAAGCGATGTATAATTGGATTGGAGCTAAGTGGCCCGTTTGAGACAGCGCTCAATGTGGTGATTGTCAGGGCTGGAACCGAGTTGAGTTTCTCAGAAAAAGCCCTTTAGGCGTGCTGCACGCCCACGATTTTTTTGACTGGCCCACAGAACAAGAGGCCGATAAAGGAGGAGACAATGCGTATCGTTGCTCTGATTGTAGCTATCTTACTCGGTATCGCGGCGGCTGTCGGTATAAAGACCTATTTGAATAAGCAGGAAAGAAGTTTTGAGAAAAAACATAAGCCCGAATCAGTGGCCATTGCGAAACATACGATTAAGACGGGTGAGTACCTGGAAGCTACCGATATTATGTTCCGCGAGATCCCTGCGAAATCATTGAGTCCGGATCTTATAACCAGAACCCAATTGAGCAGCTTTATCGGGCGCAAAGTGCAAAGGGAAATTGGTGAAGATATGGAGATCAGACGATCTCATTTTGTGGAACGCGGGCTACCGACTGCTGCAGGTAGGCTGGGCCAGGGAAAACGCGCTCTGACTGTTGCGGTCGATGTTACCAGCGGGATCGCCGGCCTCGTTCGGCCTGGCGACCGTGTTGATGTATACGCTACCAGCACAGCGGCTACGAGTGGGGCGGCCGGGGCCGCCAAAGAAACCTGGCTCGTGTTGAATAACGTGCATGTGTTGGCGACCGACACACGTCTTACGGATCTTCCTTTCGGTGGTGATAGGTATCGACAGTACAAAAAGGGCTACAGCACATTGACGCTTTCGGTTACACCGGAAGAAGCACAGCTCCTCACTTACCTGCAGGACAATGCTAAGCTCACTTTTACACTGCGTAGCTACGAAGAAGCCGTGCAAACCCGCGATGAATGGACTGCTCCTCCACCTGTAACGTCCGCAGATGTGCGCAAACGGGCCGAGAAAGCCAACGTGCACCGCCATCCGATGGAAATCCCCAAAAAAGAAAAGTCCGGTTCGTCCGAGTGACGAAACTGCGGGAAGCTTATACGTTATTGCCCTCGCGCGTGCAAAATTATGGCAAAACTTTCTATTACAGAGAATGGCAACGGTAAAACGATGCCAATCAAAGGCGATCGTTTCGTCATCGGCAAGCGCGACTCTTGCGACCTGGTCATTGATGACGAACTTGTCTCGCGGGAACACTGTGAGATAATCCCTCATTCAAAGGGAAAATACTTGCTTCGCGACCGCGACAGTCGGAACGGCACTTTTGTGGACGGGCAGCGTGTGGGTTCCGACGTGTTGTTAAGTGATGGGATGAAGATACGCGTGGGCAATGTCGAGATAGAATTTTTGGGAGATAGTGTTAAAGGTGGACGGACCGAAGCCCCGGAAGGGCAGCGGTCGAAATCGGAGGACACCGGGAAGAAGGCTGAAGGAGCTGGAAGACGTGCATGGCAGCAAGCGCGGCCGACGCCGGTCGATCTGAAGCGGACGATTCATAACGAGTTGCTCAATCGTCTGGATCTGAAACACGAAGACTTCGATGATCAGAGCAGTGAGGAAATTCGTGGGAAAACTGTGGCGGTGGCGCAGCAAATCGTCAGCGAAGTTTCCGACCAAATACCGGCCTACCTCACAAAAGATAAGGTTGTTAAAGAAATTGTCGACGAGGCTTTGGGACTCGGTCCGCTGGAAGATCTTCTCGCCGATCCTGAGGTCGATGAAATTATGGTCAACGGTTGGGATCGTGTGTATGTGGAGCGACACGGAAAAATAGAGAAGACAAACCTGCGTTTCACGGATAACGTTCAGGTGGTCAATATCATCCGGCGAATCGTCGCTCCGATCGGTCGGCGTATCGATGAATCGACCCCGATGGTTGATGCCCGATTGCCGGATGGTTCGAGGGTTAACGCGATTATTGCGCCGCTTGCTCTCACGGGGCCAACGCTCACCATCCGGAAATTTGCTGAAGAACCGTTTCGTATTGATAACCTGATTTCTTTTGGCACCCTGACGAGGCAGATGTCGAAATTCATTGCCATGAGCGTGCAAAACCGCCAGAATATTCTCATCAGCGGGGGAACTGGGTCTGGTAAGACGACGTTGCTCAATGTCGTATCCTGCAATATTCCCGGGCGAGAGCGTATTGTGACGATTGAGGATGCCGCTGAGCTGAATCTGCCACAGGAACACGTGGTGAGTCTCGAGGCGAAACCGCCGAATATACGAGGGAAAGGGGCGATTCCGATTCGGGAATTGGTGATCAATAGCCTGCGTATGCGGCCTGACAGGATTATCGTTGGTGAGTGTCGTGGGGGAGAGGCGCTGGATATGCTTCAGGCGATGAATACGGGACACGATGGTTCGCTTACGACTCTCCACGCCAATTCTCCCCGTGATTCAATGTCACGGCTTGAGACGATGGTGCTTATGGCGGGAATGGAACTGCCCTCGAAGGCGATTCGAGATCAAATTGCATCAGCCATAAATCTCGTCATCCATACCGCGCGTCTGAGCGATGGTAGTCGGAAAGTAATGGAAATTCAAGAAGTTACCGGTATTGAAAGTGATACGATTACGATGCAGTCTATTTATGCCTTTCGGCAACGCGGATATGATGAGGAAGGGAAGGTAAGGGGTTTTTTTACAGCGACCGGCAACGTCCCGGAATTCGTACAGGAGCTGCGAGAACGCCATATCGACGTCGATATGACCCTTTTTGAGCCTTCGGAAGAGGAAAACGAAGAAAGGGCGGAGAAGCGCAGGTAAACTGTAAGTCTCTAAGGAGTTTAGATTGCAGACGGTCTTGCCAGGTATTGTCTTCGCCGCTTTTCTGGGCGACCCCCAGGTCTGGGTGATAATTCTGTGTGTTTTTGCTGCGGTAGCTCTTTTAGCTTATAGCGGCCTGAGCCTTTTTGGGTCCGGGTGGCAGACCTACGAGCAGAGGTACCTTGAAGATGCTGAGCGAAGCCTTGATGCTATCTATCTGACGATTCCTCCGCAGCACGTAGTGTACCTGTCTTTGGCCTGTTTTGTCGTTGTATCCCTTTTGTGGATATGGCTTTTTGGCAAACTCCTCGTGGGGATTTTGTTTGGTCTTATGGGTTTGGCAATACCCAAGATAATATTGTGGTGGTTGAAAAAACGTCGTAATAAAAAGTTCGACCATCAGCTGGTGGAAGCTTTGACAAACCTCGGAAATTCGCTGAAGGCCGGGTTCAGTTTGAATCAGGCCATGAATTTGCTGGCCCAGGAGATGGACAATCCTATGGGGCAGGAAATTCGCCTTGTTGTTCGAGAAATGCAGGTGGGGGCGGACCTTTCTGAGGCTCTCGGACATCTCCATGATCGCATGCCCAGCCGAGATCTTGACCTTATCATCACTTCAATCCTGATAAGCAGAGAGGTGGGAGGCGATCTTACGGAAATCTTTGACAACATTGCCCATACCGTTCGCGAACGACATCGGATTGAAGGGAAGATTAAGGCCATGAGTGCACAGGGAAAGCTGCAGGGTTTAATTATCCTGTGTATTCCACCGGGCATGGCCATCGCTCTCAACTATATTGCACCGGACATGATAAAACCTCTCTTTACCGAACCAGTGGGTTGGCTTCTTATGGGTGTGGTTGTGTTGTTGATGGCGATGGGGATCTATACCATACGACGAATTGTTGCTATTGAGGTGTGAGTGGTATGACAGGAGAATATCAGGAGCTTATCTATGCGGTCGCCGTTGGACTCAGCGTGTGCGGAATAATGTTCTATCTGGGGGCTATGTACGCTGATTACCGGATGCAGGAACGGGGGGAAGACGAGGAAAGACGTGTTATAGAACAACGCGGAGCGACCCTGCTGAAGTTTTTGAAACCTCTTGTAGCATTTTTTGGGCACCTGGTTAGTTCGGCTATACAACGGTTGCAAAGCAATTTCGGTGATGACGGTATGGTAGGTTATCTGATCCGTTTGCGTATCAGAATTCAGAGAGTCGTAACCGCAGCCGGGAGTCCGGGCGGGTTGTCCGGTGACCAGATGCTGGGTCTGGTTTGTCTCAGCGCAATCTGGTGGACGGGTCTGGGGTTTGTTATCTGGTTTTTGCTCGGGATCAGTTTGCCGATATTTGTTGGCCTTGTTGTCGGTTTTGTCCATCCATTCCTCTGGCTGAAGGGCCGGCTGACTGAGCGTCGCAATGAAATACGCCGTCTGATGCCATACGCTCTCGATCTGTTGACATTAAGTGTTGAGGCCGGGCTCGATTTTACCTCTGCGCTGGCACGATTGGTCCCGAAACTCAAGGGCTCAGCGCTGGTTGAAGAATTCGAAGAAGTACTGCGCCAGATCCGCCTGGGGCGTTCACGGGCGGATGCGCTTCGTGATCTGGCCGACCGGGTAAGCATGCCCGAGATGACCGCGTTCTGCGGTTCAATGGTTCAGGCCGATGAGCTGGGAGCGGATCTGGGACCGGTCTTGCGAATACAGTCAGACCAGATGCGACAACAGCGGTCAAATCTGGCAGAGAAAAAAGCGATGGAAGCTCCCGTCAAAATTTTGTTCCCCCTCATTGCGTTTATTTTCCCCACCGTTTTCATCATTCTGTTTTCGCCGATGGGTATCCGATACCTGAAGCGAATTTTTGGATCGTGAAACGGTGGCAAGTTTCAGATAAAATTGTGTCGGATAGTATGAAAGAATTAAAAATGGTAGAACGTAATACGGGCCGGGTTCTGCTTGGAAATGTAAAAGCAGCTATCGGTCCGGTTGAGCGATTCACTGGTTTGATGGGAAGAAAATCGCTCAAAGCTGAAACGGGAATGTATTTCCCGCATTGTAGTAGCATTCACATGTTTTTCATGCGTTTTGCCATTGATGCTGTGTATTTCGATCGTGAGTATCGGATCAAAAAAATAGTGAGTTACCTCAAACCCTGGCGTCTCTCCTGGTGCCCGGGCGGAGATTCTGTGCTCGAAGTGCCCGCCGGTTGGTGTGAGGAGATTGGACTTGAAGTAGGTACCAGAGTGGAATTCCAGGAAAAAAAGAAATCAGACTGATGCGATTAAGATTCAGAGTCCTGAACACGTCTTTGAAAGGTCTCGAATTTGAGACCGATAACGATACTGTAAGAATCGGGCGTGCAGCCTCCAATGACCTGGTTCTCCGGGAACAGTCAGTCTCGCGCCGACATGCCACGATCGAAGCATCCGATGGGGAACTGACGGTACGGGACGAAGGGAGCCGCAACAATACGAAAGTTGACGGGGAAGAAATCGACGTGGAAACGCCGATCTCCGAAAACAGTGTCTTGGCGTTTGGTGACGTAATAGTTCAGGTTTCGTTGCCTGGCCAGAGAGTTGTGGATGAAGAAGAGAGCGAGATTACTCCCGAAGCAGCAGCTCTGGCTGAAGTAGAGAATGAGGCGCTCGAATCGCCAGCAGAAGAAAAATCTGCTGAAGCTGCAGAACAGTCGGCGCTGACGACCCCCGGGGGGAAGGGTATTGAGAAAGCCGAGAAAAGCCCCCCGGCAATCGGCAGCGCGGGAGAAGCGATCGAGCGAAAATTCTGGCCAGTGCTGACACTTTTGTGCGGAATAGCAATTGCTGGTCTGCTGATTCTTTATTTCCTCAATTCCAGCGGGGAGCTCGATAAAGCGAAAGGCACAATGGCGATCGCTTTCCGAGTGGGCAAAAGTAAAGTTGTTAAAGTGCCGACCGGATTTGTGACAAAATGGACTGTTCAGCCGCCGGAGCGTGTAAAAGTGGAGCGCCCCTGGAAAAGCCTGGATTACTTGCTTCAGCTGACAGGAGGATCCCGCGGCGTTGCCACCATTAAACTCTATAACAACCAGGGCGATCATGTCGTAATTTACGCAAACATTTTACCTCGAAAACGCGAAGAGGTCGGAGAAGGTAGTACCGAAGTCTCACGGTCAAAGACAGAGCGATTGGCGGAAGCCAGAAATTGTATCCGGCGGGCGGAGCTTTTCCGAGAGCAGGACGATATTTACATTGCTAAGAAGCAATACGAAAAGGCTATCAAAATCCTGGAACCGCTTGACCGTGATGCCCCTTCGGAGTTGAGCCTGGCTATCGAATGGCAAGACGAGCTCGAAGCTCAAATAGAGCGAAGATATGACCAACTGACCTTTGACGTTTCCAATTTATTGAAAGTGGGTGAACGTCGTCGAGCCCTTGAAAAACTGGCACAAATAAAAGCCTTGATTCCAGATGAATCGGACGTTCGATGGCAAAATGCCGATCTGCTCTATCGTATGGTCGAGCGGATCCTGCGAAAAAAAGAAGAACAAACTCGGAGAGGATTGTGAAATTCATCGTCCAAGAAGGTGATACGGAGTACGAATTCTTGCTCTCGCCCGGTCTCTACATCGTAGGCCGGGATCCGACCTGTGATCTAACCCTCGATTCCCAACGAGTATCAAGGCGTCATATGAGCTGTACGGTGACCGAAGATCACGTGACCGTGAAAGATCTGGGAAGTCGTAACAGTATCCGAATCGGAGGCATTAAAGTTGATGAGGCTACGTTGCGCGACGGAGA
Organism: Planctomycetota bacterium; assembly: GCA_018334735.1. The sequence goes on from JAGXLK010000054.1 coordinate 9,256, forward strand.
CGAACTTCATGTGGCCGACGTTCGTTTGAAGTTCAAAGGAGATGCGGGAGGAGCTCCGGCAATTCCGGCTAATAAGAAAGATGAGCCTGTCGAAGCACACGAGGCCGTTCTGGAAGATGATGAAGAAACTCCACCCGAAGGCGCTCTTGTGCCCGAAGAAGAAGGCGGGAAAAAGCCCGAAGTTACCCAGAAAGATGGACGATGGTTCGTTACCGATCCGAATACGGGGAGAGAGGTTGAAATTGTTCCGGCCGGAGAGGAAAAAACCGGCAAGAAATCTAAAAGTCTCCTGAGCACGACCAAAGGCAAA
>JAGXLK010000055.1 GCA_018334735.1 Planctomycetota bacterium
GGGAGAAAAACGCTTTCATAGCCCTATCCAAGGCAAGTTCGCCATCATGGCCGAAAGGAGGATGTCCTAGGTCGTGAGCCAGCGCCGCAGTTTCAATGAGTTCGATGCTTAGATTGTTCTCGCGGAAGTAGCAATGACGTTTGTTCAGTCGTCCCGCTATACCTTTGGCTATCTGCGCTACTTCCAAAGAGTGGGTCAAGCGGTTCCGAAAAACATCTGATTCGTGTGTTGGGAAAAGCTGCGTTTTCCCTTGGAGTCGCCGGAAAGAGGAACAGTGGATTACCCGCGCATAATCCCTCCGCCAAGGTGTCCTCGCTTCATGCGTTTGCGCGGCAGCCCGTTCCCGGCTCCTGTCACCGTTTTGGTATAGATCCACCACACCCATTTGTCCCCAAAAAGCAGAACTCGATTCTCGGGGGATTGTTAGCCCGTTTTCTGTTTTTTGGAAAACAGCGGGGGATACTTTTCTTTTCCTTTTTCGGCTATTTGATCCAATCCCTCGAGCTTTTTAGCAGCCGCCTTTTTAGCTTTACTGATGGCACTCTCTTTCTTCGACATCTCTCCTCCCTTTTTACAAGCATTGTAGTCCAGACATAATCTACTGATATCATTCTACGGAAGTATGCTTGAGAGATCAACCTACTATAGCCAACAAAGTATGCGGTGCATCATCTTTTTTTCTCATCCGGCAAGGTGGTAGACTCCGTAAGTGAGACATTGAACAAAACTATGCAGGTCCCTGCTGGGAGCTTTGAATGGAAAAAGACCACCTTGTTTGTATCGGAGTGTCGGCGCCAGGGTGATATGCCAGAAGTGACGGACGCCAACTGTGATGTAGGAATATTACCCGGTACTTTCCGGGTGTTACAGATTATTGACGCTGACAAGATGTTGCTTTCTCATCTTGATTCTCATGGATTTGCCGACAAAACTATTCTCGTTTATGGGTTAAAGACGGTTAATTCGTTCACCAGAAACCAGAAACCAGAAACCAATACCGAATACGGCTCAATCTCACGGCCGCTCTGAGTTCGTTGAGAACCGAAAGCTTGGACTGCAGAGCTTCAATTGTATGGCGGATGCATGTCAATCTCGCCGTTGCTGACCTTTTGAGAGACTTCCCCGTAATTCCCCACGTTTTCGACGTGTTGGTCAACGAACAACCAGTTCGCCGTATCACCGGAGTGAAACCAGACCGCCGGCCCCAGGTTGTTATATTGTCCTAAACGGTCCCCGCTATATCCACCTACTGCTCCCATGAGGGGAGCTATGGAATGATTTCCCGTTATCACCCGTTTGGGCGGCCCGCCATAGGGCAGCGTATAATCTTCCTGGGCGAATCCCCAAAAGGAGATCATATTGTAATTGTAGATTCGCCAGGCCGATATGGAAGCCATCCGGGGCGGGTTGCGGATCTCACCGGCACTTGATCCGGGCTTGTAGATGGTTGAGGGACAGAGGAACAGATTTACAGCTGGCCCGTTGCTTTTGTGCCACATGCCGTTCGAATCATTGTAGTTTTGCTGTTCCGGATCAACATAGGCCGCCGCCTGGGAGAGAAAATTTGCTCCGGGTACTCCCCACCGATTGCACATCGGATAATAATCATTATAATCAAGACGATAAAAGCTGATAACCTGACCAAACTGACGCTCACGGTTCATACATGCCGCGCTCCTCGCGGCCTCCCGAGCACGCTCAAGCGCCGGCATCAACATAGCTGCCAGAATCGCGATAATTGCGATCACAACGAGCAGTTCGATTAAGGTGAAACCAGGTTCTATCTGTCTTTTCTGTTCCTTCAAAAGATACTCCGCGGCAAATCTGTTCTATCTCCTCAATGCATTCGCAACAAACTATATCATAATTTAAATTGGGGAAGCTTTCAAAAATTTCTGATGGCACAACCGCGACCTCGGCCATCTGAAAGACAATGTACCGTGCGTGTCTTACCACTTTGGCTCCGATCTTGACCAGCTTCTCCCTGAGCGTCGTCAATGACCAATGCTTCACAGGTTCCGGCAGCGCAAGCCGCCGCAGGAAGTTCGCCAGGTTGTAGGCCAGCACAAAGAGCTGCAGCTGCACCGGGTTTCAACGGTAGGAAGTGTTCGGGCCTTATGGCCCGATTCACAGGCTGAAGAGCCTGTGCTACATGAGAACTACGACTACCGCAACCGCAAACAGCCGAGTCCCTGAAGGGACTCACTACGAACCTGACGCCGCTTACGTCCCTTGGGTCCCTTCAGGACAAGGACACTCAGCGGCGTGCCGCCATCAGGCGCCCGGCAACCGAATCGGGCGTGGCGGCGAGCAAAAGTTCGCCCTGCTGCAATCCGACCCCGGGCCGTGAACCGTTGCAGCCGAGGGAGACGACCGGCTTTGTCTGCGCGAGCACGTATCCTGTGCATTCGCCGCAGGCCGCTCCAATTCCGGAAATCGGCGACAACATGCGCTTTCCCGTTTTCGCCGAATAGCGCTGGACAATTCCCTGCGCCTCGTCCGCCGAACAAACTTTTATCAGAAGATCAGGTTCCACGCCGGCCTCATTCCCTGCCAGGAAACAAATGTGCGAGAAGGATCGGTCCAGCCGGGTCGCATTTTCCAGGAAAGTAATCCCCGTCTCCACATCCACCGCATCCGACCAGCCCACGAGCGTCCGCGCCAGGTCCGCCAAATCGGGATCATCGATCCCGAGATGGAAACGAGCGAGCGGACAGGAAATATTCGTGCCCTTTACACAGAAAGATGCGCCTTTGCGCGCACGACCGATGAAACGGCAGTATTTGTCGCTCGTTTTCAGCTCTTCCAGCTCGGGCGGTGCATCCTCGCAGAAAGCTACGCCTGTAAGATTCAGGAGTTTCGGGGTCATGCTGTTTTCTCCTTTCGGAAGACGGTAAAGACGATCAGTCTGACGGACGACCGAAAGCTCCGAGGTCGGCCTTGGCGTGGCGATATTTCTCGTGCCAATTTTCCGGGACGGGCTGGAGTTCGTAAAGTTCGGAGCGACGCGCTTCCAGGAGGTCGCGTGGACGGTTCATGAAATCGGCCGCGCAGACGACGCGATTTCCGGTCGTCCGGGACATGTCATTGATCCAGTCGATTCCACCCAGACAGCGCAACAAATGGTGGTCAATGATAAGCGTTTCGGTGCCCTGTGCAAGCATGCGGCCGAGGCGGCGTGCGGTTTCTTTTTTCGCCAATCCGATGTTAAGGTAAATGGGCGGACCGCTGGCAAGGACGATGGTGGGCTGCCAGCTCAAGATTTTTTGCACGGCTTCTTCGTCCAGAAGCTGGATGTCCGACGCATGAACGAACACCTGATTTGCTTCCTGGATCCGGGTCATCATGACATTGCCCTGGTTGCTATCTTTTTCGCCGTGGGGGATCGGTTTTGAGAAGAGCATATTGTCCGATTGATTTCCCGCGCTTTCGGGCAACGTTTGTCCCAGAAAACCGGCCAGCGATTCCACGCGCTCTCGAATCCGATCCGATTCGGCATCGATTCCTTTTGTCCAGAGGCGTGCGTTTTTAATGGGTTTTTTCATAGGCCCGGCGGGCATTTGATATGGATTGGCGTCGACCAGCGGCGCGTGATCTCCATGCCAGTGGCTGATGACGATATCGGTGGCATTTTTAGCGACGCTGATGATTTCTTCGCGGATTCGCACGCCGGCGGCTATCTGGATGGGGTGGGGGAGGAACCCATGTCGTTTGTATCCCAGCGAGATGCCGGGATCAATCAGAATTTTGCGGTCTCCGGTTTCCACAAAACAACACAGGCCGCGGACGCCGAGCGATTCGGTGGCGAGTATGCGAATTTCCATGGTGTGATGTCTTTCAGAGGAGAGCAAAATGGATTCACCGGAATCGGTCGTCGGATTTTTTCGTGGTTGATTGCCCCCGTGATTTTGAATACCAGCCGATACGTTCCCCGGAGAAATGATCGAATTCGGGCACATAGGGTTTGATGTCCAGGAGGGGGGTTCCGTGGAGAATATCAACGCCTTTTATCCGAAGGATATTTTTATTCCGGCTTTCCAATTCGACAACGGAAAGTCCAAGCGGGTTCGGGCGGGTGGGTGCTCGAGTAGAAAAGACGCCATGGGGTTCGGCGTCCAGAAACGGAAGTACTTTCAAATCCACCCGGGTTACCCGGTGGAAATGGTACAGGAGAATGAGGTGCGAAAAATCGTCAAGGCCTTCGAGTCCTCCGGTATGGGCGGGGAAGATAAGGATTTCTCCCTGCGCGTCATCAGCTCCCGAGGGTTGAATCGGCATCCCTTCGATATTTTCAAAAGGACTGTGAATCTCACCGATCGGTTCATAGGTTATTTTCATGTTTGTGGCTTTCTGTTGTCCAAATGGTTTTGACGGACTGTCTGGGTTCCGGCGGATTCGAGCATTTCTGCAAAAAACCGGGACTTGCGATTGTAATTCTCCGTCGGCTCGCTAACATATCACACTCCGTTCATTTGACAAATTGCGGATTTCCCCCGAGGGGAGATTCCTCCGGCTCTGAACCGAAGGGAATTCTGCATTCAACCAGCATGGCCAGTGAAGGAAAATTGTCTTATGCAAACGTACCTCGATTGTGTTCCGTGTTTCGCGAGTCAGGCCCTTGATGCCGTCCGAATGGTTACCGATGATGACGAACTGCGCTGGGAGATTATAAGTCGCGTTCTCGAGACGGCGAGCCATTTTACGCCCGAGATGCCCCCGCCGGCCATGGGCACAAAAATTCACAGGATCATTCGAGAAGAGACGGGCAACCCGGATCCTTATCGTGAGATCAAAAAACAGGCCAACTGTTTCGGTCTGGAGAAACTTCCCGATTTGAGGGGAAAAGTTCGCCAATCGGATGACCCTTTTGAAGCGGCCCTCCGTCTGGCGATTGCCGGCAACATCATGGATTGGGGCGCCAAACCGCATACCGATCTGTCCGAGGAGATGGTGGATAAAACGCTCGAAGAGTGTCTGACGATGCCCCTGCCATCAGGTGCGGTCAAGCTGTTGCAGAAGCGGATAGAGGAGGCGCAGGATATTCTTTATCTGGCCGACAACGCGGGAGAAATTGTTCTCGACCGGCTTTTCCTCGAGTTCGTGCCGTCAGAAAAAATCACCGTGGCGGTGAAAGGCAGTCCGGCGATAAACGATGCCACGATGGAGGATGCCCGGCAGATTGAACTTGATAAGCTGGTTCGGGTGATCGATACGGGCAGCGATACGCCGGGGACGTTGTTGGACGAGTGTTCGGAGGAATTCAGGGAGGTTTTCGCGGCGGCGGATCTGATCGTGGCGAAGGGACAGGGCAATTACGAAGCGCTGAGCGAGGAGTCGGCGGAGATCGTTTTTCTGCTGAAAGCCAAATGTCCCGTCGTCGCGCGGGATATCGGGTGCGAGATAGGAGATATGGTGATTGTTCATCATGGGGGTTAGCGGTTTGTGATAGCCGGTTTGTGTATTGGGCAGAACGGCGGGGCGCGCTCGGCGATTCTCTGGACGTGAAAGGAGAATGTAGAAAGGGAACCGCAGGAGAGAGCGTTTTATTGAGCATTTTGTTTTGTGGAAGTTTCTGTTTTTGCTGTATCTCCTCTCCACTCTCTCCTTTCTTCTGCTCTACCGAATTCATCTTCGCAAAATGAGATCGGTTGCCCTACATCGACGTTGCGTCCCGGATATGTGAGGCCGGGGATATTTCTGGAAGTATCCTGTCTCCGGAAAGGTTGGATGCATCCTGGAGCCAGATCTGTGGTGGACCTTCAGCCCACCATTTCTTCGCGCATACTCGGACCCCAGGGCGCCGAGGACTTTCAGCCCTCTGTCCCCTGGGCTGTTATCTGCCGGGCCGTTGGCCCTCAGAACCGCCTTTCAGGCAGTCTTGTCATTGCAATACGTCATGCGGCGAGTGCCTGTGTAGCCTTCCGGTGAGCCACAAACCCCTGTAGCACAGGCTCTCCAGCCTGTGGACCGGGTCGTCAGGCCCGGAGTCGTTGTCGTTTTTTCTGGAACGGAATATGTTCCGCGCCGGCCAATCGCCTCAGCACCGTCTCGTGCATGAACCCCGCCGGCGGAGCCGGCTCTGGAGTGCGGCGATTTTTCGCCGCTGTGCCGTTGTCTTTTGCCGTTGTCTCCGTCGTTTTGTGATGGAATGCGTCCGAGGCGCATAACCTTCAGCCCATCATTTCCTGGAGGTTTCCCGCCTTTTCTCCTTCCTCCAGTCCAATGGATTTCATTTTGTCCTGCCCCCGGATGCCAATGGGCAGGCTACCCCGACAGGTGGGATGCTGAGTCGGCGAGGGAGCGGGTATAGGGATGCGACGGGCGCGACAGCACGCGGCCGGTGGGGCCGGTTTCGACGATTCGGCCTTCATTCAACACCGCAATCCGATCGCTCGATTTTCGCGCCAGAGCTATGTCATGGGTTATGAACAGCATGCTCAAACCCCGCTCTTCCTGAAGATTGTTGAGCAGTTTAATGATTTTTGCCTGAACACTGGCGTCAAGGAAAGATGTCGGTTCATCGGCGATCAGCACCTCGGGTTCGAGCACCAGGGCTCGGGCGATGACAACCCGCTGGATTTCGCCGCCGCTCAGGTGATGGGGATATCGATGCAGAAAATCTTCATCGTCGGGCAGTTCCGCATAGCGCAGGGCGGCTTTGACTTTCAGTTTTCGCTCCCCCGGCGGACCTGTTTTCTGCACATCCAGCGGTTCGCGGACCGCCTCGAGCACATTCATCCGATGCGATATGGCTTCTCGCGGGTTCTGGAATATCAACTGCACCCGTTGATGGAAGGCGCGATCTCTTTTCTGGATTTTTTTCTCTTCGAGTTCCAGTTCTCCCCTGTCGGCCTCCAGCAATCCGACCACGCACCGGGCCAGCGTCGTTTTCCCCGAACCGCTTTCGCCAACAAGAGCCAGCGTTTCCCCCTCAAACACGGTCAGATTGATGCCGTCGAGCACGAGTTCGCCATCGTACGATTTTGAGAGATCTTTCACGGTGAGAAATGGGACCACACCTCCCCGGAGGCACGCCAGAAGTCTTCCATCGACTTTTCTGAGCGGCGGGGTTTGTTTTGCACAGATATCGACCGCCTGGGTGCAACGTCCGAAGAAAGGGCAACCGCGTTCGAGGAACCGGGAGCGTCCGCGTATGCCCTGGAGGTCTTTGCTGCGATCCATATCGGGGTAGCATCGGATAAGACCGCGAGAGTATGGATGGCGTGGGTTGGTGAATACTGTTTGTGTGTCGGCAATCTCGACGATTTGTCCTCCGCAAAGGAAGGCCACGCGGTCGGCCAGGCTGGCCGCTGCGCCCAGATCGTGCGTGATGATCAACGAGACTTTATCCCGGCATAACTCGGCCACGATTTGGTTCACGGCTTTCTTGGATACGGCGTCGAGTGAGGACGTTGGTTCATCGAGGATGATTACTTCCGGATCGCACACCATTGCCATGGCGATCAGGGCACGTTGTTTCTCACCCGTGCTCAGCTGATGGGGGTAGGCGTCGAAACGATCGACTGGCAGTCCCGTTCTTTCGAGCATGTTTCGTGCGCGTTCATCGGCTTCTTTGCCCTGGCAGATGCCGTGTTCCAGGAGCGGTTCTCGCACCTGAACCAGCACGTTTTGGACGGGATTGAGCGCGTCATCGGTGTTCTGGAAGACCATGGAGATCTCTGTCCACCGGATCCCACGCAATTTTTCGGAGGAGAGTTTGGCGACATCCGTGCCGTCAAGAAGGATTTCGCCTTCCACGCTGACGTTATCGGAACGCTCCTTCAGCAGTCCCATAAGACTCATGCCCAGGGTGGTCTTGCCCGTCCCGGATTCGCCCACGACGGCAAGAGTTTCTCCGGGGGCGACATGAAGATTGATGTCCCGCAGGATTTTTTTGCGATCGTAAGCGACTGTGAGACCTGTAATTTTAAGCATGTTTGTGCTGCGGTTTCAGCAAAGTTTCGAGACTATGTCCGAGGAACACGAAAGCGACGATAAGGACTGAAAGGCAGATGCCGGGCGGCAGCAACCACCAGCTCCAGGAAGGGGTGTAGTAGAACCCGAGCGCATTGCGAATCATGGTACCCCAGCTTATCGTGGCCGGATCGGTGATACCGATGAAAGCCAGCCCGGCTTCCAGAAAAATGGCCCTGCGCGCCCGATGGATGAACGAGGCCACCAGCAGAGGACCGAGGTCGGGTATGATGTGACCCATGGCAATGTGAACAGGTCCCGCGCCGAATGTGCGCGATGCCAGGACGTGGGGTCTTTCTTTCAGGGATAGAGTCTGCGCGCGGAGAACTCGGGCTCCTCCGGGCCACAGCAGAAATGAGATAAGCAAGATCATGCCCCACAGGGCTGGCTGAAGGAAAGCCGACAGCAGAATAAGAAGTATGAGCGAAGGCATGACCAGTAAGGCATCGACAAATCGCATGGTTGCTTGCTCGTAAATACCTCCCGCGAGTGCCGTTGAGATGCCGAAAAGCGCGCTCAAGAAGGTCGAAAATACCCCGACGCCGATGGCGACCAGAATGGACGTGCGGGCTCCGGCCGCAAGGCGGGCGGCGACATCCTGCCCCACTTCGTTCGTTCCGAGCAGATGTTCGGCCGAGGGAGCCTCCAGCACGTTAACGCTCTCTGCAGTGGGGTCGGGAGTCAGCATAGGGCCGGCAATCCCTATCAGGGCGACCAGTATCAGCAGGTACGAACCCGCTTTGCCCATGCCGCTCCGCATGACGGATTGTGCATATTTAATGTGCACGGCTTACCCTCGGGTCGAGTTTCGAATAGAGCAGGTCCACGAGCAAATTTACTCCCAGAACCAGCACGGCCGTCATCAGAACGGCTCCCTGCAGGACCGGGTAGTCGCGGTTCAGCAGCGATTGGCGAATGAGGTTGCCCATGCCCGGGTACGAGAAGACGATTTCGATGAACAAAGCGCCCGTGACCAGGCGGGTGGCGATCATAATACCGCTGGCGGTGACCACCGGGAGGAGCGCGTTCCGCGCGGCGTGATGATAACGCACCTTCCGATCCGTTAGCCCTTTCGCACGGGCGGTCAGCACGAATGGTTCGCCGACAGTGCTTATCAAAGAATTCCGCGTGAGCAGGAACATCCCGGGCACGTAGACCAGAATCAGTGAGGCCAGGGGGAGAATGAGATGCTTGAGCACGTCCCACAGAAGATTCAACCCGCTGAGCCCGGCGTAGGGGGTGCGGGCGCCCTGCAACGGGAAAATCTGCAACAGGACTCCAAAAACAAGCAACAGGATCACGGCGACAAAGAAACTCGGGAATCCGGACAGGGACATGATGGAAACCAACAATCCCCGATCGAGGTTGCCCCCATGCCGCCAGCCCGATTCAATTCCCGTCACGATACCAATCCCCGAAGAAATCAAAAAAGCCATTCCCACAAGCAGAATCGTCCACGGAAGGTAGGACAGGATGACCGAAGTCACGGGCGCTTTGAAATAAAAAGAGTGTCCCAGATCGCCGCGGATTAGTCGGCCGAGATAGGTGCCAAACTGTTTCCCTC
>JAGXLK010000746.1 GCA_018334735.1 Planctomycetota bacterium
GGAGAGAAAGGAAACGCTGGCCGCAATACATCCAGGTCTTTCGGCGTGAGTTTTTCACCGTCAAGTCCCATTGTCCAGCAATTTTCGGCAAGTTGTGATACCGCTGGGAGCGTTGCACGTTTTGAGAAATAGGCAGCGTAACGGCTCGCACGATCCGTATCGGCTCGACCCTGGACAAACAAGACCGGCGCGCTGTTTTCGGGGAGTCTGAATGTTATCGCGCAGGACTTCCCCGGGCCAAGAATTATGTCGCGTTTCCGCACAATAATGGCGTCCGCGGCGTTGGCTGCGGGACATGCAACAATAAAGACGAGCAGGAATTCGATGAATTTCCGTTTCAAAACGGGCACTCCCGTAATCGGTAGTATTCGGATCAGGGCAGATCCATTCCGTTGCGGGCAAGCGAGACATTATTCCGCCAGGTGGCCCAATCCCAGGAACTCACGTGGTTATCGAAAAAAAGGAAATTCGCTTCGGGACCGGGATGGCGGAACGCGACCTGATAGGCGACATAGGGCGGTGGGCTGCCACCGTAACCATAGCCTACGGGCCAATTTCCCCGCCGCAGATGTTGTTCCCCGAGCATCACGTCCGATCCCTTGTGGAATCCCATGCGTGCAAGATGATTGCAGCTTACAAGCCCCGGATCCGGTGGAAAAGGGGCGCGTCGTGCATGACTGTAGCCGCCGTATCCCTGCGGACACGGACAGTGTCGGACCATTGCATAAGTGGGCCCGTAATTTGGCCTCACCAGATGCTTGTATGGGGTAAGTGCTTCCAGTTCCGATTGGTTATGCATGTCTTTGCACCACATGTAGGTGGGCAGATAATCGTGTGTGAACAGTAGATTTTGGATCCCACCATGGGGGTACATCGTGTGGCGCGTGCCGTGGGAATCGGGGGAGTGTTTGCCGATCACGATAGGATTACCGGCGTTGTCGGTGGCTGGCGGTTCCGTTATGCACTGCAGATTTCCCTGGTCGTCGTACCACCAGTATCCCGGCAGGGAAGAATCGTTACTGTTAACGTAGAAATGAATGGCCAATCCTACCTGACGTATCTGACTGGTGCAAGATGCCTGCAGGGCTGCACGCCGCGCGCGCTCCAGCGCCGGCATCAGCATTGCCGCCAGGATAGCGATGATGGCGATAACGACCAGGAGTTCAATTAAGGTGAATGCTTTCTTTCCTGCAGTGATTATAGAGCGGTATTTTTCCGCATTCATATTGGCACCTTTTGTAAAAATGCCGCGTCAAAAGTCAGGATTTACCAGCTACCAGGACGCCAGCGCGGGTTCTTTTCGATAACGTTGACTCTCCAGTTGTCGGCGCTCCATTTGGACATTGTGCCGAACTCCGTTCCGGACCACGGTGCGAAAGGAAACCATGGTTCGGGCGGGCGGACGCTCTGGACGTCACCGGTTTTGTAGAGGTAATTTGCGTTGCCGCCGGGCTTATGCCCGGGATGGGGCCAGTATTGAAAATCGCCGCGTCCTTCGTGTCGGCCGACGGGTCTGTATCGACGGCCCACCGTGTTGCAGGTCCAGATCGTCCTCTGAAAAGGCCCTTTTTGGGGGTTCGATGAGTCATAGTAGACACCCCAACCGGCGATTGGCAGATCCTTGTCAACAAGCATACCGAGTGCGATATACGGCGGAACTGGATCACCACTGGCGTCATATTGGTAGTCATAGCCGACGTATTTGCGGGGATCAGCTTCCATGTTATAGGCAAAAGTGTAATTGCAAGACCCGTAGGTGCTTCCTGCGACTCCGAGATAGCCTTTTTCTTTTGCCGGGTCGTCCCAGACGGAATCCCGTGCTTCATCAATCTGCGGGGCGATACTGGACATTGGTTTGCCCCCGAGGTAGCCATATTCGACCAAGTCTCTGGCCGCTCTGAAGTCATCATTTTTTCCCACGACATACCATGCTATCCACCCGTCGTAGTCGTTGGAATAGAGGTGGTGGGCCATGCCTATCTGGCGGAGGTTGGACATACACTGCACTTCGTAAGCCGCCTGTCGGACGCTTTCGAGGGCCGGCATGAGCATTGCGGCGAGAATCGCGATGATGGCAATGACGACAAGCAACTCGATCAGGGTAAATGCCTTTTTCATTTTTTTTCACCTCCCATATAAATGCCGGAGGAACGACCGGTTCGTATTCGGCGTTTTCAGGTTGCGCCGTTTTCACATGGTGCGACGGTTCGTCTTTTTATAAGCTGTGGGATGATCTCTCCGTTCGGCATGACGCGTCGCTCCCCCGATAGGGCTTCCAGGCACTCAAGCATGACGAGAGAGAGTTTTTTGTAATCTATGCCTACGGTTGTCAGAGGCGGAATCATCGAACGCCCGCAGTTGGTATCATCGAATCCGATCACGCTGATATCTTCCGGTATTTTGCGGCCGGAGGCTTTGATGGCTTCCAGCCCTCCGAACGCCATTCGGTCGGAACCGTAAACGATAGCGGTGATCTCGGGGCGCCGTTCCAGCAGTTCGTGGGTCAGTTTGCGGGCCGTGTGAAAACCGCCGTCTTCCATTGTTTCGCTGGTGGCAATCAGGCTTTCGTCGACCGACCGACCGAAATGGGGGAGGGCTTCCGTGTACCCGTCGCGTCGGGCTCTAAGAGAGGGATACTGTGTGC
>JAGXLK010000747.1 GCA_018334735.1 Planctomycetota bacterium
ATAGTATTTTTTATCCTCTCCTTCATGTCGTCCGTGGACCCATGCCATTTTGTAGCGAAGTTTGCCGGTATGTCGGTAATAGTTTTTCTCAATCCCTTGAACCTCTCCTTTCACCCACGGGGTTTCCCTTATGAGAATTTTCTTCCCATCTCTCACGACAAATTCCTTGGATATTCCGTGCTGTTCCCCATTTGCTCGTGGAGCAGGCTCGAAGTCAATTTCTTCCGTTGATTCCTCCTCTTCGGTACCAACAAAGCTCTCAAGGCGTTTCTTCATCTCCTCCAGTTCCTTGCGCTCCTTCTCCAGTTCTTGCTGCCGTTTTTCTACGAGATCGCTGATCGACGAATCGGCTGATTCCCAGCTCAAGACCCTCCAGTAACAGAAAACCACCGTCGGAACGCCAATGACAAGCGCTAATGCATATCGTTTCCTCTCCTCCGATTTGCTGGTGCGAATCAGCATCACCAGGACTCTTACTGACATAATGGAAGCCAAAATAGCCAGAGTCAAAAATGCGTAAAACATAAATCTTCCTTTAAAAATCGATTTTGAACGAAAAACGAAACCTGATGGCTCTTTTCAATCGCGTTTTGGATAATTCTTTTTGATTGCTTTCTCGAAACGGGTATTATCCAGACCGAAGATCCTGGTTATCAGCCTCCCGAGCGCAAGGCCAAGGCCCAGGATTGTTGCCACTGCTGCAGCGGCTTGCCCCAGAAAAGGCACAAAGAACAAAGCCGTAATGCTCAGAGCTGCCCCAGCAATGTTAATCGATTTGTGCGCCCTTTTTCTTTTCGCTTCATAATGATTATAAAGCACCTTCAAATTGTCAAGAGCTTCTTTTCTGGACAGCCCTTTCACTCTAATCACAGCCCCGCTGACCAGTTTGCTCCGGTGAGACACACCAAGCGTGCACATTCCGAGATTACCAGTGGGTTGAATTCGCACTCTCCGTGCGCCTTCAGGTTTTCCTGTGCCTTCCGTTCTCCCACGGCCTTCGTAATCGTGGGGATATGAGACGTTGACAAGTTTGTCCGTGTTCCATTCGTGCCGGTCGTCTCTGGTCACCCACATCCGGATCCTCTGGCGAGTCGTAAAATAAAGCCCGCCGGGACGGCTGATAACGCCCAAATCCTTCGGGGCGGGAGTTTTTCTTGAAACCGTCATTCGCTTTAGTTCGTCTTCAAATTCTTCCTTCAGCTTCTGGGCCTCCTGTTTTTCGTCGGCGATGTCCTGAAGATCGGAGTTTAAAGTGGCAAGATCCCACATATCCAGGGCCACATCGAGATTCCCCACGATTTTTCTGAAGGCATCTGATTTGAACACACCGTCGAGTTTGTCCGCCCAATCCGCCACAAATTTCCTGGCTTTCCCAAGCAACTGTTTGTTTTCCAGAAGCTCGTCCCCTTTGCCGGCGAACGTTTTCATCTTCCCTTTAAAATCTTCCCAATCGGTGTGCCATTCTTTCCCAAACTTCATCTTGAAAGCCTCTTTCCAGGCCTTAAGTTTCCGGTCGCTGGATTCTATCACCACCTCGGCTCCCTCAGCGACCGTTTTGATGTCTTTGGCTTTCTTGAGCCACTTTATAGCGGCTTCGTGAGTCGCCAGCACCTGCTCTCTGGGAATCGCCTGGGCTCCCACCGCGGGGACGCCTGGATCGTAGTCGAAAAGGATCGTTTCTGGCTTGACTTCAAACTGATAGAATACGACCTCGTCACTGATCTTGACCACATGACCCCATGGCTCTTTGATCCATACCTCGTATCTTCCCGGCTCGGTCACCTTAAATATGTGACTTTTGCGGGCTTTGATCCATTGATGTTTTTCATCCTGTTCTTCCCGGTGAAGATGCCGCAGAGAATAGGCAAGCTCAACACCGTCGGGCAGCACTCCCTTATACCGGGCGGTCGCTTTAAGGGTCGTTTCGCCGGCGTAGGCAATGTGGCCGGTTTTCCCCAGCTTGCAACCGGTGACACTGAGCAAATGGAATCTTATTGAATCGACTTCAGAAGGGCGCTGCACGTCGTGGAAACAGGTCCCGTCATCGTTCACAAGCAACTTCACACTGGCACTCTCGCCAGAGTTCGGGGCCTCCCACCACGCGTGCAACTGTTCTCCTATCACATGCGGCCTAAAACGGCCCGGCCCGCCGAACTGAACGGCGTCTTCTTGCTGAAAGCTATCCTTTACCTTTTCCCCGTAGCAATTCAGATCCAGGTCTTCGACTGTTGATCTGAACCTTGCGCTGCCGAATTTGTGAGATGCCAGGTAGTGGGTCTGGCCGTCTTCGCTCCATTTGTGCACCTGCGGCCCGAGCGACACGATTTGTAGCGTGCCCGACGGGGGCGATCCGGCCCGGGGACCAACGGTTCCTCGTTTTACCCGAACTCGGTCCGAAGCGCCCGTTTTTACATCGTTGGACGGCACAAAGCGCGCTCTAATCTCCCCACCAGTGAGCTGGTTGGTGGTGGAGATCTTCAAGGGAGTTACATCCACGGTATCCTTATAACTGGTTCCAAGGACCACCTGGCCGCTGGAGTCGTTCGGCATTACCGTAATTCCCCCGGGGGAGCGTATTTCCCATGAACCTCTCCAACCGGGCCCTCCACGGGCGGCTTTCACCACCAACTTGCCACCGACAT
>JAGXLK010000748.1 GCA_018334735.1 Planctomycetota bacterium
ATCATCACCGCCCCGAATTCGCTCATCCCCCGCGCCCACATCATGACCAGACCCGAGACGATGGACCGCCACGCCAGGGGAAGTGAAATCGTAAAGAACGCCCTGGTGCGGGACGCTCCCAGATTCATAGCGGCTTTCTCCAGCCGTTCCGGAACCGCCGCAAACCCGTCGCGCGCCGCGTTCACGAGAAACGGCAGGCTCACAAACGCCATTGCGAGCATAATCGCCACCGGGGTATTGACGAAACTGAAGCGGCCGCCAAACCCCAGACCGTCCGAGATGCCCTGTCCGGCCCGTCCGATCAGACTCTCGCGCGCAATGACACCGAGGATGGCGATTCCGGCCGCGGAATGGGGTATCACCACGGGCACGTCGATGATGCCCATGACAAGTCGCTTGAGTGGGAAATCGTGCCGGGCCAGAAAGTAGGAAAAAGGGATGGCAGCCAGCGCAAAAATCAGCGTCGCCCCCATGGCCGTCAGCAGGGTCAGCCAGATGCTTCTGCGGACCTCCATCTCCCCCGCCGTCCGGGCAAGTTCGGCCGGTGAGGTATCGAGAAACATTCCGGCAAGGGGACCGATCACAAACAGAAGCACCAGTCCGCCCAGAAGCATGGCGATGAGCTGGAACGAACTGAAACGTATGGAACTGGGAGACGATTCATTCACCGGCGGGTTCTTTTGCAAATTGTTTCAGGCAATCGGGAATTTTATCGCAGGTCGCCGAGGGAGACGGGACCACGGAAGGTTGGCCGTTTTTCTCCATGATGGCCATGCCGCTGTCCTCCTGCAGCAGGAATTCCACAAAGGCCAGCGCGGCCGGACGATTCGGGGCGTTTTCTGGAATCGTTACGCCATACACCATCGGCTGGCCCTTTTTCACGATCGTGCTTCCCGGTTCTTTCCCCGACAGCTCGACGCTGACGGATTTGTAGAGTGAAGTCAGTTCGGGTTTCTTGAGGTTGATCTCGTCCGGCAGAAGCAGATGCGGGAGTTCGTGCTGCTGAGCAACGGATCGGTAGAGGAAAATATAGTCGATCTCTTCCGACTCCAGCAGTGCCAGCAGGTCGGTCTCTTTGGGCCGGATGTAGCGTGTATCTTTGGCCAGCATCTTCTTCGCCAGCCCCTGTTCGCCGTAATGTTTCTCAGCGAGTTTCATCGTCAAAACAGCGCGATAGCCACAGGGATCCGCGTTGGGGTCGGATCGACCGAACGCCACGTCGTCTCGGAGCAGGATCTCATACCAATTTTCGGCCGTCAACTCGTCGGCGCCGGACGAGTCTTCGCGATGAACCAGAGTCATTTCGTTGCTGGCGAATTTTATGTTCCAGGAGGCATATTCGGGGATGAGCAGCGTATCGATAACCGTGTAGTCCGATGAGGCCAGCACGCCGCACTCCCGGCCAAGATCGGAGACTTTACGGGCACATCTTCGGCTCCCGGCCGCTTCCCGCACGACATTCACGTCCGGATATTCAGTCTGGAACTCTTTTGCAATATCTCGGAACGGCACCGACAGGCTCCCGGCGTGGAAGATGATCAGTTTGCCTTCGATCTGGCCCTCCGGGGAGGATGTGTCCTCCGAAGGACTTTCCCCGCCGCACGATTGAAACACGAGCGCAGCTGCCAGGATGGCAACCAACAACAACGTATGCCGAACAGATTTCATCGAAACCTCCTTCTCAGATTCTGAGATAGTAGACTGAACCAGAATTGCCGGGGCGGTCATACACCCATGTGGTACAAGTCCTACAGCCTGTGAAGCGGGCCCCCGCAGCCGCGGGGCCGCAACATGTTGTGCTTCTCCAAAACCCGGGCCTACGTGGTCCTTTCAGGCCGCACGAAAAACCATCTTGCGGCTTTGTCAAATCCTGAGGTTACTTATACAAAACCGCTTAGCTCTGCTGCGCCCCCTTCGGGGGCTTTTCTACGTTGATTTTCAGCCCCTGAAAAGGGGCGATGGCAGACATAGCCCGGGGTGCGCCCGGTGTTCGGGCAAACCCCGGGACTCCAGAACACCACATAATTTCCAAACCCCGAAGGGGTGACGCAGAAGTTGCGGAATCGGATGCCTCTACACGTTTGTTTTTGTCTTGCGCTCAACATGTCTCGCCCCGCATCGGCCCTTCGGGACTCTCATATTTCCCATACGTCACGTCTCCCCCGGGTTTACGGCGCGGCAGAAGGCGAACACATACGTAGAAAACATTTCAACTTGCATTCAGAAGCATAGCAAACTGACGCTGAAACTCTTCTTCAACGGTTTCTTCGACCGTCTTCCGAAAACTCTCATACGCCGTCAGCCAGCGTTTACCCGTTCTGGTGAGAGTTGCTCCTCCCCCGCTGGCGCCTCCGCGACTGCGTTCCACCAGAACCACACCAAGCGCTTCTTCGGCTTTCTCCAGATCGCCCCAGGCTTTTCGGTAGCTCATCCCGATCGCTTCTGCGGCAGCCCGGAGAGAACCGTGTTTCTGTACCTCGCGCAAAATCGCCGCTTTTCCGTCACCGAAAATTCCTTCGGCATTTTCCGACGACATCCACAGTTTGAAACGTGGCTCGATCATTTCTGGTACCTTTCGAGACCGTTATGTCGCATGCGATACAACGCAATCATAAGCAAATCCCGGACTTTTTCAAGTT
>JAGXLK010000749.1 GCA_018334735.1 Planctomycetota bacterium
AAGGAAAGACAGCAAAAGCTCAACGGTCCGCCCCGCCGTCAACTCATCGTGGCCAGCTATCTGATACGTCAGTTTGTTGCAGGCGGCCGCGAAGTTACACTTACCGTTGAACGCAGCCAGAACGGCAAAGCAGTGGAGAAAAAAATCAAGTTCTTTCCTGGCAGTGGATAAGAAATGGCAAAATACATCTCAAAAGACTCCGGAGCCACTGATCCAAAATGGCACCCTGGATCTTGATGCCGCGGTTGAATATTTCGAGGATCTTTACCGCTCTGACGCCAGTATCTGTCACGTCTGCCTTGCTGAAGTGCAAAATCTGACCGGCTACGCAGTGAATACGGAGGCCAACCCCGAAGTCTCTTTGCCCAGCCCAGTCTCTATTTCTGAGATTCAGCAGGACCATACACAGCGGGCCAAGTCCTTGACCGATTTCGAAAGTGTTGCTACACTTCAAGCGGGTTATGTAAACTGAAATCCCGCACAATTGACTTCCATTTGCCAGCGTTTTAAGGAAAGCAAAACAAAACATGGTCGATTCAGACCACAAACAGGATAGTAGCTCAACAGCCCCGCAAATACGAACGGGGACAATAGGTTGTATCGGAAGCGCTTTTTCCGAAACATCCGGGTACTGGGCGAAATGTCTGACGGGTATCCGCCAAGCGGCTACAGAAAACAACACCCATTTGCTTTTGCTGCCTAATGAATACAACGCCAATGCCTGGGACAAAGTGGACGGTCTTATTTTGAGTGAACCCCTTAGCATGTCTGTTCCGGAAGACGCAAAAGAACTTCCCATGGTATCTGTTATTCAACATGACATGGATATGTACAGCATCGTCGCAGACGATGAAGGTGGTGCCCGGGAAGCCACGGAATATCTGCTGGGACTTGGGCACAAATGCATCGCTTCTCTCTTCACGCCACCTCCGAATCGCTTTGGAGAGTTGCGGACGTCCGGGTATCGCAGCGCCCTGACAGATGCAGGAATCGAACCTGATAAAAGCTGGTCCCGTGATTTCGTCGGACAGGTCGGCGGTCAGTCTTTCGCGGATATTGCAAAAAGCATCATCGAACGCTGGCTTGACGAAAACTGGAAAGAGACGGGATGTACGGCCCTTATTGCACAGAATGATCACGTGGCTATCGGTGCCATTCAGGCCTTCAACAGCCGGGGAATGCTCGTGCCTGAAGATGTCAGTGTTATGGGCTTTGATGGAACCGAAGTGGCGCAACACTGTATGCCTCCTCTTACAACCGTGAAAATCCCGCTGGAGGAAATCGGAGAGCGCGGTGTGAAATTGCTGCTGGATCAGATTAAAGGACGAGTCGAGAAAGGTGCAGACAAAACCGTAGTTCTTCCCACAAGCATCAAGCTCGGAGATTCAGCCGCTCTCCCCCCCTGGCTCACAGAAGAATCCCAGGGCGGTGGGCGCCGTACACGCTGATAAACCGGAATCCGACATTCCCCAATAAGCGTTACTCTTAAACTCAAAAATGAAAGACGTATTTGATGTCCCGGAAACCTAATATCCTTCTGATCTTCGCCGACCAAATGCGCGGACACGATGTTCGGGCTATGGGCAACCGACAGATTCAAACACCCAATATGGACCGGCTTGCGTCCGAGGGGGCGCTCTGCACAAATGGAATTTCTAACTGCCCGGTCTGCACACCAAATCGTGGCACTTTGCTGACCGGGACCCACCCCACACGCCATCATGCTCTGGCCAATGATATGCCCATACGGACTGACCTGCCGTCCCTCGGGTCAGTTCTCCGTAATGCCGGTTACCGAACAGGATATATCGGTAAATGGCATCTCGATGGCGTACCCCGCGATAAATTTACCCCCCCCGGAGAACGAAGACTCGGATTTGACGACTTCTGGGCCGTCTGGAATTGCCATCACCAGTATTTCGATGGTAAATATTTCACGGATACCGATGAGGTCCGGCATTTTGATGGTTACGAACCAGAGGGACAGACGGATCTCGCCATCGACTTTGTGAAAAACCATAGTGACGAACCATTCGGACTGGTGGTATCCTGGGGCCCGCCGCACGCTCCCTATGAACTTGTCCCGGATCGGTACCTGGGAAAATACGATCCCGCCGACATCGACCTTCGCCCTAACATAGGCGCCCAGTCTAACACTGCCCGCCAGAAGTGGCAGGAAACTCTCGCCCGTTACTACGCCGCAATCACTGCACTCGATGACAATCTCGGCCGTTTGATGCAAACTCTCGAAGAATTAGAAATTGCTAATGATACTCTGGTTATATTTACGTCAGATCATGGCGACATGCTCGGGAGCCAAGAAACAACAAAGAAAGAAAAGCCGTGGGAAGAATCTATTTTGGTTCCCCTTATATGGCGGTGTCCGTCCATTCTGCCGGGAGGCCACCAGACAGAAGCCCTTATAGGAACAATGGACATCCTGCCGACTATCCTCGATCTGCTGGAGATTGATTGCCCCGAAACCATTCAGGGCCGTTCGTGCGCCCCTTTTCTGAGAAAAAGCAAAGAACCAGAACCGGCAAATGTACCCATTGGGGTCCCCGTAATCGTCGATCAAGGGGCTTCCCAGGGATTCCAGGAGTGGCGGGGAGTTCGAACCACTCGCTATACTT
>JAGXLK010000056.1 GCA_018334735.1 Planctomycetota bacterium
GGGGAAAAGAGATTCAGGTCCATCTTATGTCGTAGATACGGGCGTCCCGAAAGTAGATTCGCAGCCGAACGGTCCGTCCGGCGAGTTCCGAGAGGGAGTGTCCGTGCCAGGCGAGAACGCGGCCGCCGTACCGGTCATATTCATGCCTTTGCGAAGGGGTGTCGAGATCGTGGATGACGCAAGCCTCGCGCTCGAAACCTTCCGGAATCTCGCCATCCTCCCCGAGCGCTTCGACCAGGATTGAGCCCTGCCCGCGCATTCCGCGATTCGAATCGCCGTCGAACCCAAACGCGGCGTTGATCGCAACCGGTGAGTCGGGAACTTCGAAAGGACGTGTTGTGAAAGCGGCATTCGAGAGGGAGCGAATGCAAAAAAGCCTCTCGTTGGGTAATCCGAAGAGGCGTTTCCCGTCCGTCCAGAGCAGATCACCGTCCACGCGCATCGGTTCATGCTGGATCAATCCATCTGCTTCTCCGGCTGCAAAGACGTTGCGGAACGGGCGCCGCCATTCAAAACCGTCGTTGCTCAACCACCACTCGCAGCTCATGTGGGGAGCGTGTTTGGTGGTGCGGTGACGCGTGTTTGCCGGTCCCGGACTGGCGGCGTAATTCAACTGCATTCCGACGTAGCGGCCGTCCTGACGAAAAACCCGGAAACGATAAAACTCCACTTCCGCCGGATCGTTTTCGTCCGGGCAGATCAGATATTTTTCGGGGATCAATTCGCTCCCTCGAACGCAGTCTTCAGGCGACCACGAGATGCCGTCCGGACTCGTGCGCAGAAACATCACTCGGCGTCGAATCCCGCCTATGTTGTCGCTGAACGGTTTCTCTTCGTTTTTGTATGTGGCTTGATAGTCGATGAACTGCTCCGTGGCATCGTCCCAGAAAATCGTGTTCGAGTCGTGGTCCTCGAAAAGGGGTTCGTCGGTACAGGTGTTCCACGCCTTTCCGTCCTCGCTTTTGAAAGCCCACATGGCGTGACATCCTTGGCCGCGGGACCATTTGAAGAACATGAGGTGACCGTCGCTGCCGCGCCGGTTCATTGTGGCGTAGCGCAGCCAGGACTTTTCCGTGGGAGCCGTTGGGCCGCACGAATGAACACGCTCGACCTCCGAATAGCACAACCCGTCCACGGTCCTGGCCCGGAAGAGGTGCCAGCCGCCGTCGCTGTCTGTAATCTGACCGTATAACCAATAGGAACCGTCTTCCTGAAGTATAGCTGCCATCGGGCGAAGTTGCGCTGGCAGCCCGCGGACTTCTCCGAGATAAACCAGCCCGTTGGCGTTAAAAGACGGTTGGCCCCAGATATCCGTTACATCTTTTTCCTCTGCGAAGGTCAGTTTCATAAGCTTGCTCCCGAATCGAACGCAGTGTTGAGATATCGGTCCATCCTTTTCTGAAAGCCAAACTATCCGATCTCACGAGGAGGTTATGTGTCTCGGCGTCCGGAGTCAAGGTCTCGTTTCGCTTGCCGAACGGAGCAACTCAGCTGGATTTGAGACTCACGAACCTGTAGCGGTTGCCGGAGACGGGATACGGGGCGTGAAACCGTAACGAGTGGCTGGAGACGAACCGATTTTCTAACACAACGCTGGTGTCGCTGGGCTCAGATCCCATCCTCGCTTGCGTGACACATGAGCGGACTGGACTTCAGCCGGAGGCTGGAGTTCAGAACGCGGTGCAGAAGCACGCGGGACTCGCAGAACAAAGACCAACAACCAACGGCAGGTCCGCCTCGGCGATGCAGACCGACAGCTACCTGGCATTTCCCGGCATTTGTCCCGCTTCGCCCGTTGAGTGGCGCGCTCAGCTGAACTCGAGTCTGCAGGATATGTGGTCGAAGAGCGGGGTTGCAAGCTTACAGAATCACTGATACTAAACGAGAGGTTTGTATTAGACACCCTATAAAGACTTTTCCGAAGGAGACCTCGAGATTTGAAAAAGCTTGACAGATTAGCGTGAACTCAGGGTACAATTATTGAGAGCGACCTGTCAGCCACTGTTCCGTTGGTCTTGAGGAGCAAAATGTGAGAGTAAAGATTTTTCTGATACCGTTTTTGCTGCTGATGTGCTTGGTGAGTTTCGCCGCGGATAAGCCCCCAAAAGCACCGTCCCAACCGGAGAGCGGGCCCGGTGGGTCCGAATACGCACACAAAGACGTGAAGCGCCATCGCTACGGTAAAGGGGGGCAGGAATACTGGATTTTCGAGCCGGCCGACCCGGCACCCGATCGTGCTCCGGTGGTTGTGTTCAACCACGGTTGGACGGCGATGAATCCGAAGATCTATGGGGCGTGGATCGACCACATCGTGCGGCGGGGAAATGTCGTTATTTACCCGCGCTACCAGGCGAATCTGGCCACGCCGCCGGGAAAGTTCACGCCGAACGCCATTCAAGCGGTTAAAGATGCTGTGCGTCGTCTACAAAAAGAAAAAGATCATGTTCGCCCCGTCTCCGGCAAATTCGCTGTCGTGGGGCATTCGGTGGGCGGGCTCCTGTCGGCCAATATCGCGGCTCTGGCATCGGAATCCGGTTTTCCCCGGCCGAAAGCCGTCATGTGCGTGCAGCCGGGTAAATCCTGGGGGCCACGGCGGATGGCCGTGCCGCTGGAAGATTTAAGCAAAATCTCCGCCGCCACACTGTTGCTGACGATCGCCGGGGACAAAGATGGCGTTGTGAGGGATGTGGATGCGAAACGGATTTATCGAAGGGCAAACCGGATCCCGGCCCGGAACAAGGATTTTGTTCTGATGCGTAGCGACGACCACGGCCGTCCGCCCCTTGAGGCGAATCATCTTGCTCCGGTGGCGGCGGACGAGAGGTACGATTCCGGTGACGGCCTTCTGGGTGGTGGCGGAGGGGTAAGGCGCGGCAAACTCCGCGACCGGATCCGGGAGCGGAGAAAGAAAGATAAGGAAGGGGAAAGATCGCCGATCATAGATTGGGCCGCCGGAGGCGACAGCGTCGATGCGCTCGATTACTACGGAACCTGGAGACTCTTCGACGCGCTCTGCCGCGCGGCTTTTGAGGGTAAAAACCGGGAATCTGCGTTGGGTGATACGGCCGGGCAGCGATTTATGGGCCGCTGGAGCGACGGGGAGGCGGTGAAAGAGCTGGTCGTAAGCGATCCGGATTGAGTTCGCAGTTCCTTATGGCGTCCAAGAATTGGGTCTCTGGGGTTTTTGGCAGCCGAGCAGCACATGCAATGGGCAGCAATGGTGGAAAACTGTAGGACTCCGCCTTATGTTGTGGTTCTCCATAACCCAGGCCTCCCTGGTCTTTCAGACCACTTCAGTGTGGGCTACGATGAATCGGCCTTTCAGGCCGTAAGAAAAAGGATCTTACGGCTATTGTCAAATCCTTAGTTTACTTATACAAGACCGCTTTTGCTTTAGTTCACAGCAGCAAAATTTATGAAAGAGAATCACGTGAACGTTTTCGTGATTTTGACCTTGTCTGATTGTCATAGCATTTAGATGGCCAGCAAAAAAACTAAAAGCGGCACTCCCGCGCACGCACTCCAAAGCCAGCGCGATGCGCTGGCACGGTATCTTACATCTCCTGAAAAATGGGGCTTAAATCCAGCTCTAAGCCGCTCCCGGAGGGCGAACCGCTGTCTTTAGACCAGATTACAGACTGTGTAGCGAGATCAGATGCGAAATATAGTGCAAAGTCTTTCTGTGCTGCCATTTATAATAATTATACCTTTAGGTTCGTGAGAAATGCGGGCTAAACGGCAGGGGCTGTTATATTACACTCTCTCAGAGCAACTCTTCCAGAAAACCTTCGGGCAGACGTGCTCCATGGATCTGTGGGAGACCGGACCGGTTGGAATTGAAAACGAGCCACCGATTGTCGGCGGTCAGGTAGGGATGGGTGTGTGACCATTGTTTGCCGTCGTGCAGGGTGCGGCTGAAGACCACCCGGCGCCATTTGCCTGTTTCGAAGGCTCCGGCATAAACGGGGACGTTGTCTTCGCGCGGCGCGTCGGCGATCCAGAAACGGCCGCAACGGGAGACGCTGACATGGCCGAATGTGTGATCGCCGCCGCCAACCGGTTCGGGGGACTTCTCATCCGCCGCAGCCGTCCAGATGTTCGTGCCCGTGGTCTCATCGTAACCCGTTGAAAGAAAGATCCTCTTGCTTCGGCCGATCCACGCCTCGTGTCCCGTGCAGCGGGGGGTATGCTGCTGGCCTCCGGGCCAGTTGCCCGTGCCGGCCGGCGGCGGGGCGTCGACCGGAAACCAGTCGATCTCTCCCGTATCGGGATCGACTTCCCCGAGGTTGACAACGCTTACATCCGAGCTGTTGGCCTGGATCAGGATTTTGTTACGTCCGTCCCGCGAGAATTGTTCGTGCTTGAACCACTGCTCGGCACTTTCTGCCAGAATTCGGTCTTCTCCGGTGTTGAGATTTACCAGAACAAGAAGCGAGGATTCATCGGGCGGGTGGACGCTGGCGACGTACAGATTTTCATCGGGCGATACTGTCCCGTAGCTGTAGTTACCTCCTGCGTCCGGCAGTTCCGTTATCTCGGTGGTTTCCTGAGAACCAAAATTGCACTTCATCAGAATCAGGGAATTCTGGATGGGTTCCTGGTAGTAGAAGTTTTCGCCCCAGGCATGGAAAGCGGCAAGTGTGGGCGTGCTATGATTGAGCACGGGGTGGGACTCGCCGTCCGTCAGCTCCAGCACCGTGAGGCCACCTTTCGCTTTGTCGGTGTCAAAGTGGCGGACGAGAACCCGGTTGCCATCGGGTGAACTGTAAGGTTGTTCTCCGTAGAGATCATCCGCGGGGCGCGGGTCTTCGAGGAGCTGGAATATATCCGTTCCATTTTCGGCATCTTTCTCGACGTGAATCATATTTTGCTTCCCCATAGAAAACCAAATTAATATTAACAAATGTCGTGGAAAATGCGTTTTTGCTTGGTGGCCAGGGGGATGTTACAGTTTTGCTGCAGGGGCCGCAACTTTACTGATCGGGTGCGAATTTTTCGTACTGGACGGGCGGATACGATTTTCTTTTGTATGTATATCACAGGGCAATCGCGAAACGAAGGTTCGGGGTTTGACATACCAGACGGTTAATTCTACTGCCTGGCGGTGCCGGCCAACATTGCACAGGAGTCGATCTGATGGTAGCATCATAGCGTGGCGTCTGCAGCAGATGTGTGTCGCGGATGCTGACTCCGGGTCATTGTTGTTCAAGGGAGGAATGAGGGGAATGAATGATCGGCGGAATTTTCTAAGGAAAACCGGATTGGCTGTTTGTGGTGCGGCGGGCGCGCTAATCGGACGTGCCTCTGCCGCGGAGAAGCCGGGAGATAAAGAAACGCATACAGCGAGCAAAGTCCCCCCCACTGAGAAGCTGATGTATCAGCACGGTCTGGTGCAGCGTGTTGTGATGACTTACGAGGAGGTGGCAAAGCGACTGGAGCAGAAAGAGCAATTGCCTCCCACGGCACTCAACAGCGGACCCCTTGTTGATGAGTTTATCGAACAGTACCACGAGGAACTCGAGGAAAAATATGTCTTTCCGGTTTTTTTGGAAGCAGAGCAGCAAAAGGAGCTTATAAAAACTCTTCGCACTCAGCATCGGACAGGTCGTCGTCTTTCCCAACGAATCTATTATCTGGCCGGCAAGGAGAATATTTCTGAAGACCCCACACGCACGGATTTGGCTCGCGCTTTGAGGCGATACGCGCGAATGTACAGAGCACATGCGGCTTATGAAGACACAATTTTGCTGCCGGCTCTGCGGGATGTTGCCACGTCTGCCCAGATCGGGAAGATGGGCAAACAGTTTGTCGAAACAACACAGAAGGATTTTGCGGAAGGGGGCCTGGCTTCTGTTCTGGGGCGTCTCCAGCCGATTGAGAAAAGTTTGGAGATCAATCAATTGTCTGTTTTTACCGCCTCTGTTGGGACATAGAGAGTTTGGATCAAGAGCATAGTGGTCGGGAAAAGTTCAGATGATTTGTTGTTATGAATTTTCACTTTGACTGCGAAGGAAATTGAAATGGCGGAGGAACTGCATCCTGCGTTCTGTAAGAATGAGTATCTTTTTCGTCGGAAAGTTTTCAAAATCTTCGGCGGCGCATTCCATGCGTATGACCAATCGGGCAATCTGGCCTTCTATTCCGAGCAAAAAGCCTTCAAACTCAAAGAAGATTTTCGTATCTATGGCGATGAGAATATGACCGAGGAACTTCTTGTTATTAAAACCCCGCAGATTTTCGATATCGGCGCAACCTACTACGTTCTCGATCCGATCGCCGAAGAAGGCGTCGGGGCAGTTCGTAGGAGTGGTATAAAGTCCATGTTTAAAGATGAATATATATTTTTGGATGAGAATGAGAAAGAGATCGGCAAACTGACAGAGAACAGCTGGTTCAGTGCTTTTGCCAGCCGGTTTCTCAAATTAATACCGCAAAAGTATATTTGCGAAGACGCGCAGGGAGCCCCATTTGCCACCTGCAAACAGCATTTCAACCCTTTTGTCCTGAAATACACGCTCCAGATTCAGAATCCCGATCCCCCCATCGACCGGAGATTGCTCCTTGCCGGTGGTATCCTTCTGGCCGGAATCGAGGGGCGTCAGCAGTGAGTTGGAAGGCTCTGAAGAATCGGCATGCTGCACTCGGCGATTTTCCCGATGCGCTACCGATTTCCCTCCATGAGCGTGGCGTCGCTGATAAGTGGGGCGCAGCCGTTTTTTGCGAAGGTATTTTGTAGCCGACCAGGGCATGCGGTGAAATGGAATGGGAAGATCTGCAGGTCTCCGCCGTACGGTGGATGAGGCGGACCTGCCGTTCGTTGTTGCTCTTTGTGCTGCGAGGTCTGCGGGCTTCTGCACCGCGTTCTGAACTCCAGACCCGCGGGAGCGGTTCTGAAGTCCAGCCCGCTTCCCAAACTGATGCGGGGCATACCGGATTGCCGCGCGGGCACTTTACCATGCGCCAGAGTCTCGATTTCTTCTTTTTTCACCCGCCCGTCAGCTGATTGGTGATGTAGAGGTCGAGTTCCTCGTAGTCTCGTTCCTCTCTGAGACGCTCGATTTCCGCATCGTCGAGACTTCGTGAAATTTCAAGCATTTTCAAGAAGAGCTCACGGCTATTTCTGAGGTGTTTTGTGGCGACCTCCGCTTTCTGGGTTCGCATGGCTTTGACGTCCAGACCGACCCATTCTCCATTCTGACCGAAATCATATTTGTCGAGAATGCGCACCTGAGCCAGGGCGCGGCGCGGGTTGACCACTCCGAAGGATTTGTCTTCGTCGAATTTTATACCGTTCTGGTCGTTGAGATGGACGGTGAAGAGTTTATCGGCCGACAGTGCAAATCCCATTTCATCGGAAGGGGAGAGGCCGGCAAGAATCACGTGAGCGGTTTCGATATTAACTCCCATGCGGTCCGGATCATCGGTCATCATTCCCAGCGCCAGGGCGTGACCGGTGGTCGGGATGTAGGCCTGATCCATCGGTTCGTTGGGTTTTGGCTCGATCGCTATCCGCACTGAGGAATCGTAATCGAGCATGATGTTGACCGCTTCCACCAGGCGTTGGGTGGCGACGACAGGATCTTTGGCTTCGCGGATGTAGGTTCCCTCTCGCGCGAGCCACAGGACGATCAGATCGGTGTCGAGCGCATTCGCGATATCAATGCAGCGTTTGCTCCTTTCAATGGCGTATTCCCGCTCCTCCGGATCGTTTGAGGTGTAGGCCCCGTCTATGGTCCGGGGATCTTCCCAGAGCCGAGGGGCGACGAATTCAGCTTGCAGCCCTTCGTTATCGAGCATCTTTTTAACTTCTTCGGCCCGGGTGATAATTTGCCCGGGGCTCAAATCGTTCAATTCAGGGACGGCATCATCGTCGTGAAATTGTACTGCTCCGAATCCAAGGTCTTTGTACATTTTCAACTTTTCGGTGAATTCAATGGATTCGCGGACCTCGGGGCCGAAAGGGTCAGCACCTTCGTGAACGTTCCATGGACCAAACGAAAAACGAAATTGTCCTGCCATAATCCACCTCCTATTTTCTTTTCTAACAAAACGTTAATGGAGCGAATTTACTTGTATCCTAAGGAAATGATCGCTTGTATTCCACCCGAACCCAAACGGGATTCTTTCGGATTTTACTCACTGGCTTCGAGGAGCTTTTTGATTGTTTCGGTTCCCACCATGGTGTGGGAGAGAAGGACCTCTTTGTCGGAATTCGGTTCGCCTGCCATCCGTTTCGAAAGCCCGTCCACAAGAGCCCGGGCATATTCCGTCGGGTCAAACTGAAGGCGAATGGTAGGGAAAGGGTAGAACAGATCAGCGCCTTTGTTGGCGTGCGTGAGGACGAGAAGCTCTCGGGGCACATCAATGGAGCGGGAAAGGATTCCATAGGCCGTGTTTTTAAACACGACGTCGTCGGCGACGAGAATCGCATCGGGTTTTTGTATCGGTTTTTCCCAGAGTTTTTGGAAAGCCCCTCCCTCGT
Organism: Planctomycetota bacterium; assembly: GCA_018334735.1. The sequence continues at coordinate 8,483 of JAGXLK010000056.1, forward strand.
ATTTCAACTCGCCGTTTTCGGTTTCCGTGCAGATGAGCTCGGGGTCAGGTTTGAGCCCATTTTCTTTCAGGGTCTTTCGGAAAGCCTCACGCATGCCCGCTTGCTGGGATTTGTACAGGAGCAGAGCGGGGCGCTCACGCCCGGTGTCGATGATATACTGTACTCCCCCACGCACCATCCCCGGCATATCGTTATGCACAAAGCAGTCAAGTGCCGGATCATTACCGACAATTGGAATTCCCCGATCGAGCATTTCTTGGGGCCAGTAAGAATTCCGGTAGGCGCTTATGGCGACCGCACCGTCAATGTGCGGATAATCTCGCGGCGGTTTTTTCGTTCCGAGTTCTCCCCAGTTTCTGATTCCTTTATCTTCGAACATACGCTGGGTTTCTCGGGTGACTTTCGTCCAGAAGTAAGATGCCGATTCGGAGAGTATGTCGGGATTTACGAGTATGACAATTCGTTGCTGGCCCGCCTCATCGAGAACATAAGTTCCACTGCCGTGACGCCTTTCGATGAGCCCCTCCTGGCTCAATTGAAGCATAGCCTCCCGCAGGGTGACGGTGGAGACGGCGAATCGTTCGGCGAGTTTGCTTTCAGAATCAAGCCTGTCACCGGGTTTGTGTTGTGTGCGGATTTCTCGGCGCAGGATATCCGCGATCTGCTCGTGAAGTGGCTGTCGATTGATAGGCGTCATGATTCCAATACAAAACAGCTGGTTTTCGCAGAGCCGCCGGCAACACATTCTTTAAGACAGTAGACCGGATTTTTACTCCGGCGATGCTGTCCCGGGATCCCGCTGGAATTTTCCCTGAATTTGGATACGGGAAATGCGCAGTTCATTCGATGAATTGTACGCCTCGCGCCGGCAACCGTCAAGATGGTTTTGCCGATGCTATGAATGATCGCGCGGGCATTTTGGCTTGAGAATAGTCAGCCGGGCGAGAGGGGGCCATTTTGCGTCCGTTTTTTTGTGACGGAAATTTTTCCTGCC
>JAGXLK010000750.1 GCA_018334735.1 Planctomycetota bacterium
ATAATCGGAGAGTCTCTGCTCTGGGCCGGTATACGCTACCTCGTGCCTCACGGCTTTTTCTACAGCACCCACGCGCTGAGAAAACACGACGCCCCACCATCCTTCTTCTTCCAGATGCCTTACTGGGAACATTTCGGCCGTCTTGCCGAGAGATTCGAGAATATCCTCTCTCGGTTTGAAGATACACACATCGACGCCGGGATTCTGGTGGTCGAACCATCCCCCCACCAGCCAACGGAAGAGGACAAGCGCACATACGAGCAAATTATAAATTCGCTGGTAGAACAACACTTCGATTTTCTCATGGCCGACACCGATATTCTCCAGTCCGGCTCAGTGGAGAAAGGGCTTTTGAAAATTCGCGACCTGAATGTCCGCGCAGTCATTGTGCCTCCGGTCGGTTTCCTGGAAAAATCGCTCCACGAAAGGCTCAAAACCTTCGAGGAAAATGGCATCCGCGTCCTGTGGTGCGAAACCCCTCTGAACAAAACAAATTTTATCGATGAACTCTCCCGGGTAACTCATCCGGCTCTCAAACTGCAGGCCGACAGCGGCTCAGAAAAGATCTGGCTGACGCGACGATCGAGCGGGACCCGGAAAATGTGGTTTGCGCTTAACACTTCCTCCGAAAAAATAGCCGCGGAATTCGATATTGATACCAATCTGAAAGAAATAGCTCTAAACTCATCGGACACCCCCCTCCTGCAAAAATCGGGAGACTGTTTTCAGCGAGAATTCAGTCCTTTCGAATCAATCCTGTTGCTTGAAACGGCCGATAGCAACGATACGCCAACGCCTCCAAATATCTCTGTTCCCGTCAGCGGGGAGATGCAATTCCAGCCTCAAGGTCCGAATCTGCTCCGTGCGTATCGCTGGCAGCTCAGCATACAGGAAGAAAACGGACAGAAACTTCAAAAATCTGAGGTGCCGGCTGTCCCCCTTATCAACCAGCTGGAAGCCGGTTCATTCAGGTTCGCACCCGAAATCCAGGAGAAATTCGGCGCTCTTCCCGATCTGAACCTCCCCCAAATGTATCTCCGCTATAAATTCGAGTTTTTGAATCGTTTCGACGGACGGGTGGAACTCGTCATGGAACCGGATTCGATCCAGGGAGAATGGGAAATATGCCTCAACGACTCGGCTTCGCTGTCAGCCGAGGAGTTTAAGCGCACCGATTCGCATGTGCGGGGAAGCCTCGGGGCTGATATCACCGATCATTTGAAAACCGGTAGTAACCTCCTCTGCGTAAATTCAAAAACTGACCGTTTCGAAGAAGGCCTGCGTAACCCCCTGTACCTTGCCGGGGATTTTGGCGTGGAGGCGGACCCACCAGCCCTTATTCCTCCCCGACGAAAAGGACAGTTTGAATGCTATACCGACAATGGCCTCCCCTATTATTCCGGAATCATCGACTACCAGAAAATTTTCAATCTCGGGGAGATTCCGGAGGCTTCTGAATTACTTCTGAGGTTTGAGTTTCAAAACCAATTTCACCAGGCCGCCATGGTGCGTTTCAACGATGGCGAATATCATGAGCTGTTGTGGGAACCGCGACGTTGCCTCGTCCCCGCCGGTGAACTCCAGGAAGGAGAAAACCTGATGCAGCTGCGCGTATACACGACCCTCATACGTTCATTCGAAGGAGAATTTTTCGACGAAGAGAACCATGAGAACCGTCCCGTTTGCTGAAAATTAGTGCCCCGGCTCAGGTCAGCAACGGGTGACCGGGCACACTATCGGGACCGCAGCAGCAGGCATAGTTTTCTTTTTGCATCTTAAGCACCCCCGAAAGGTCGCCCCACATCTGAGGCATCTCATTGCAGATGGAAACGGGTTGATCGGAATCTTTTTGCCGAATCAAGTCGACCGTGTGTTGCAGAAGCGGGAGTCGCAACTCGTGAGAGAAAAGATGTTTCCCTTCAGTTACATAACCGGACTCGATCATTTCCTCAAGCGCCTGGCGGTATACTGGATCGAGAAGCTCGACATCCATGAATTCGGGCACAGCTGCGGGTTGACACCACCCCATTACGTCGATCGTTATGACATCGGGACGAATTAGCGGGAGAAAGCTATCAATAAGTTCTTCAAGCTCCTGTTCCCAGTTCCTCACCGGGACAATAGGTGAAATCCTCGCTCTGACAGTATAGCCCGCGTTCTGGCACTGCTCCATAGCCGATATGCGCTCGTACATGTCCGGCGCGCCCAATTCGATCTCCCGACTCTGGGATAACCCTGACAGACTCCAGCAGATGATTGTCTGCCCGCCGTGAGGCAAATCAAGGAGATGCTCGACGTTATCACTCTTAGTGTAGAGCATTAGAAATTGGTCTGTCGTGTCCGCAAAAAGCGGGATAAAAAGCTCGCTGGCTCCATATTCTGGCTCCAGCGTAATCGTATCGGTCCAATTATCGAATTTCCACAGTTTTTGCCGGGGGTATTTCTCGAACAAAGATAGGAGTTCCCCGGCCAATGTCTCGAGATCGCATGCAATGTGGAAAGTCGGCGTCGTATGGCAATAAGCGCAACGGTGTGGACAACCATAAGCGCAATGGATTTCGGCAGCTGTCTGGCACACACGTCCCTGGCTGGCTTCCTTTTTTGCATCGCGAAGCGTCCAGGTATCAAGAAAC
>JAGXLK010000751.1 GCA_018334735.1 Planctomycetota bacterium
ATAAGCACTGGCAAGCAACATACACAAAAGGACATAAAGTACCGCACGGCCTGTATATGAAAGACTGAGTCCCCCACCAGTCCGTTCGACAATGAAAAAGATGGCAGCACCACAAACGAATAGAACAAGAAGTCCACTCTTCGAAAACGCAATATACTTCCGCAACGTGCGAGGCTTCTTCTTATTGGTCGACCGGCCTTTTGTAAACTTTTCACTCATGAAACTGACATTTATTATATCAAGGACACACAAATAATGGAAACATAGACCGGCAAGCGATATCAAGTAAAATCGACAGCCGCCATGATTTTAGCGTAGCCCCAGAGTATCTTTCTCGCATTTCAAAGTCGTACGGCGACCATGCCCCGGTAGCAGAATCGTATCCTCCGGAAACTCTTCCATTAATTTTTCTATGGACTGCCGCAACTGGTCCCAGTTGCCTCCGGGCAGATCAGTGCGACCCACTCCCCCGGCAAAAATAACGTCGCCACAGAAAATCACTATCGGTTGTTCCTGATCGCCCACGAGACAAATACCACCCGGCGTGTGGCCCGGCGTATCAAGTACCCTGATAAAACTGGACCCAAACTCGATCTTGTCACCTTCTGTCAGCAACCTATCCGGCTCAGGGATCTTTTCGCACCCTCCAAACATTCCGGTAAGGTTTCGAAAAGAATCCTGCAGAAAGTCGGCATCTTTTTTCCCGATACATAGCTCCGCATCCGGATATTCTGCTTTCAAAAAGCCGTTTGCACAGATATGGTCCGCATGGGCGTGCGTATTGATAATTTTGCCAGGTTGAAGATCAAGCCTCTCAAATTCTTCTGCTATTCGCTGGCCTTCCGCCCCGGGATCTATAATAATTCCGTCCTGACAAGCATCATCGGCCGCCAGGTAACAATTAGATTCCAGGGGGCCAACCGTCAGCATACTAATTTTCACTGTCTAAATCCCTATTGCCAGGGGCTCGCACAAATCAGGAGGTCTTGTGCTCAGACCTCATAACAGGCTTCAACAAGGCGGCACACATCGCACGGTTTAGTCTCCCCTTCGGGAGCATTTGGCATGCCAAGAATCTCAGTTTCCTGAACGGGGTCTTCCTCCGGGTCGCTCGCGTGCGCACGATTCTGAAGGACATTTTGTCCGTAAACTTCGCGGAGTTCCCGGAGACGCTGACGAATCACTCTCAGAGCGTCAGGCCCCGAATAAAGAAGCGCCATACACTGGGTTTCGCGCTCCGGTTCGATCGGTTTCCCCGTCTCGACGTCGACCCCGGTCATATACCGAATCAATTCGTCAAATTCCGCCTGCGCATTAAGCTCTTTCAACTCTTCGGCAATCTCATCAAAAAGCGAAGGATCCGGGTGGAAACTATTTGCTTTTTCCTCGAGCAAAGAGCACGCCCGGGCGAGAATATCCGCCTTTATCTGTCCGGGTTCCGGAACATCGTCCCGGGCAAAAAGCATCTCCGCAGAATGAGCCAGCCTGATGGCCTGAGCGGGAGTTGGGATTTGCTCAATGCCGTCAACCTCCGAGACAACCGTCTCTGAAAGTCGTCGGGCTTTCTCCATAATATCTTCGGCCTTCCCCCCGACCATAGCTTTTAGCTGCTCGCGAAACTGCGGCAATTTAGCTGCATAAAATCGACTGGCTTGCTCAACGGTCAGGCTTACCATCTTCGCTCCCGTGATGAACATCCCGGTCCGAGCGAAAAAATCGAGGAGGTTACCGGGAAGAGGATTGCGCCTTCGAAAACTCTCTGGTTTGAGAATTACCATCGATGTCTCGACCTCTGCCTCATTGATGTCTGGCAATGCTCTCAAGACATACCCTCCGTCGCTATATGCGTTCCTGCTGAAAAGACGAAGGTGGGATTCTGTCATCTCCGGCGTAACACCTGTGAGAACGGCCGGTTCAAAAAAACGGTGGTACTCAGGCTCATGCTCAACTCTCTGTAAAGCCGGATAACGCCGAAGTTCCTTTTTCGCTCTTTCCCGCGCCTTTTGGACGTAATCGGCCGACGAATCCTCCTGTATAAAATCTCCATAAGTGCCCCGAACATCATCCCCACGCACATCCTGTCCGATATGCCCCGCGGCTTCTTCGATTAAATGCTGGGCATTTTCTCCGCGAAAAATGACGAGTAACATCCGATTCGATATTCCCCGCGCATTGGGATACCCGAAATTCTCAAGCACGTATCGAATAAGCAACTTCTGATAGCGAAGCGGCACACGTTTCTCTTCGGGATCATAAATCCCATCACAATATTGCCGAATGAAATCGCTGTCAGGCGCCGGCGCATACATACGGACCGCCGCTAATCTAACATTTGCCCACAGTAGCCGGGCCAGAATGCCCCCTGTTCTGCTCTTGTGAAGCGTGTATGGAGTCACCAACGCATAAGCTAACTCTTCACCCTTGAGACATTCTTCCGGCATACCTCAAACCTCAAAACTCTCTTCTGAAATTTAATTGGAACGGATGGGCAATATACCACAAGCGGCTGAAACGTCGCAAGGCTCTCATTCAAATGAGCGTCCGACAACGCAGCAAATCTCGCTTAGCAATGCTTCATCGCATATTTGTGCAAGTCCGTCCCCTGTGGTCGGCCATGAGTACGTCTTGACAA
>JAGXLK010000752.1 GCA_018334735.1 Planctomycetota bacterium
TCTTCGCGGGAATAACGATGAACCACAGGCAGACACTCTCCATCAGCAGTTCGCAACTGCTCGGCATAGAGGCCCCGCAGCATGGAGGTCCCGCTGGCTCTGACCCGAATAAAAGCATCTTTCAGACCCAATCCTGCAATTTCTCGCGCAGTCTCATCACCAGTTCCGGATCGTTCCGGGGGTAAATATCGGGGATATCGAGCACGACAATGCGTTTCCTATCCGCATCTGGAAACCGGTCAAGAAGGTACTGCCGATGCCGTTCTTCCATACAAAAAATGACATCCGCCCATTTGATAAGCGACGGATCACATTCTGTCCCGGAAACCGCATGTGTTCCGCAAGAGGATGCTTCGCAACGTTCATCGTCGTCGAACAGGGATTCCGCAGTGGGGCTTCTCTGCCGATTGGCGGTGCAGACGAAAAGAAGGTGCTGTTTATCGCTCATATTTAGCTCCTTTTCTGGCGGGAAAACCCTACAATAATTGGCGTGTGGCTTTGATGCAAACCCGAAGGAACCGGGTTCCCATCTCAAGCTGCCCCTTCGACGATACCGAGAAGCTCGCTCATTTCTTGGATGGCGTAGTCGGGATCTGGCAGGCCATCGGGGATCTTTTTCTCCCCCCCGTGAAGCCATGCCACAGCCATGCCCGCCCGGGTTGCCCCAAGCACGTCGGTTATCAGGCTATCGCCGACATGGAGCGCATTTTCCGGTTCTACCTCGCTTATTTCCATGGCTCGTTCGAACAAGCGCGGGTCAGGTTTATTAAACCCTTCTATCTCACCTATCACCACGAAGTCGAGTAGAGCATTCAAACCGAGCGCATTGAGAATATTGCGTTGTTGTGCAGGGGTGCCGTCCGTGATCAACCCGACCGTATGCCCTTTCCGACGCAGCGTTTTCAGCACGCGAATAGCTTTGGGACGGATAAAGCCGCGCATGCCCAACCGACGCGCGTGGCTGTAATGGGAACTGAGTTCGAGGGCAAGCCCCTTTTTCTTGACCCCGTAAATTTTGAGCAGTTCCTGGAAGCGGGCTCGGCAACTGAGATTCCCGCTACGAACCAGACCATTATTACGGACGATCTCCAGGAGCGCTGCGTTAAACCGGCGAGCAACCTCATCTGAGTCAACGTTCTCCGGCAGATAAGGCATGAGTTTCGGTAGAACGATATCCATCACGTATTCTGCGCAGCTGCGATTATCCCAGAGGGTCCCATCAAGATCGAAGAATATCGCCGCAAACCGCGCCATTTTTTCACGCCCTTTTCTGATAAACCGTTCACATACGATCAGGTGCGTCCACTCCCAGAAGATCCAAACCGTTTCCGATAACGTGGCGTACAGCGTCAACCAGCAAAAGGCGAGGCGCGCGCACATCTGGATCTTCGCACAGGACACGCCGGGCCGGTTCACGCATACCTGCACTGTAGTATGTACTAAATTGCGAGCAGAGTTCAAGAAGGTAATTTGCCACCACAGAAGGTTCGCGTTTCCGAGCCGCCGCCTGGACTTTTTTTGGATATTCTTCCAGCATTCGAACGAGTACCCATTCGTCCGAGAGAGTAAGCTTCGAACAGTCAGCAGAAGGCGTCACCTCTTCCTCGGCATTACGCAGAATGCTGCAGAGTCGCGCGTGGGCATACTGCACGTAAGGACCCGTATCGCCCTCGAAATCGAGCATTCGGTCCCAATCGAAGATCACATCTTTCGCACGGCGGACACTCAAATCGCTGAATACAACAGCACCTATCCCCACTTTCTCGGCAAGCTCGTCCAGATCAGTATCTTCGCCGATTTTAGAAAGATTTTGTTGAATTTTGCCTTTCGCTTTTTTGACACCATCTTGGAGAACATCCTCCAGCAAAATAATGTCCCCTTGCCGGGTGCTTCCTGTCCGGGCTTCGCCAGTATCCACATCAAGAAACTTCAACAGACCAAAATCGACATGCTCAATCCTCTCGGACCATTCGTGCCCCATGATCTCCAACGTCGCACGGAGTTGCTCAAAGTGGAGTTTTTGCTCACCGCCGACCACATACAGGCACCGTTCGAATTTGTAATTATCCCACCGATACCTGGCTGCACAGAGATCTCGGGTTGCATAGAGAGTCGTTTGATCGCGTTTCTGGAGCATAAGCGGCGGCAGATCATAATCTTCCAGTGGGACAATAATTGCATTCTCGCTTTCTTCCGCGATCTCCTCCGACAGAAGCCGGTCTATCAGTTCATCGGTCATATTAAGATAAAAGCTCTCGCCCTTGTATTGATCGAACTCGATCCCGAGCATCATGTAAATGCGTTTAAATTCGGCTAAGCTAACCTCTTTGAACCGCTTCCAGAGAGCCCTGGCCTCAGGGTCCCCATTTTCAAGTTTTTTGAGAGCTTCTCGTGCCTGATCCTCGAGTTCCGGAGTTTCTTCGGCCTCCTGGCTGAACCGAATATAGGCCTCCTGAAGATCGGTCACGCTGGCCCTTTCAGCATCGAGATCATCGTATCTTTCATAAGCCACAATGAGTTTCCCAAAACTTGTCCCCCAATCCCCCAGATGGTTGATACCGATGCATTCGTATCCCAGAGACTGGAAAATTTCATACAGGGCACGGCCGATAATCGCCGATCGCAGGTGG
>JAGXLK010000753.1 GCA_018334735.1 Planctomycetota bacterium
GCACCCACAGAGAGAAAAGCACGAACACTGATCCCCTCAAATCGGGCTGGTTCTTGCCACGCCAAACTCATCCCCAGACGTGCTCGTTCATCCATTGGAACTCCTGCCAGATCCTTGCCGTCGAAAACGATCGTACCCGAATCGGGCCGATAACCAGACAATCCCATGATGGCGTATGACAACGTGCTTTTGCCGGCACCATTTGGGCCGACAACGGCATGAACCGTATTTTTCTCAACGTCCAGGTTGAGTCCGCGAAGTATCTTCGTATCTTCGACGGAATAACAAAGGTTTCGCACTTCCAGAAGGCACATACGGGGCTCCTTGGGCCAACTTGACCGGGAGACAACGGGAAAACACTACACTAATCCACAATAAAGGATCGATCAAATGCGGACAGCCTTCTCCAGAAGTTCTTTCCCCTCGAAGATTTCCATTCGCACCTGGAACTCCAGAATTGGGACTTTCAAGTCGTTTTGCAAAAGCCGACGGATTTTGACCGCATCTTTCTCTGTCGTGATCAAACCTCTGCATTCCTCACGTACGGCTTTTTCCTCCAGCGAATGGACCTCACACATGTTGTAGCGGTGATGATCCGGAAAAATTTCAAAACTCGCAACGTCAACTGATTCTTGCTCAAGGGTCCGTCGGAAGGCCAGAGGGTTACCCAATGCACAAAAGGCAAGCCATCTCCCATCAGCCAGGTCGCTCAAATCGAATTCATGATCAACTTTCGGCTTCGAACTCAGAGTTTTAACCCCACACGGCGCATGCCGCGCCAGTGCAACAGGGATTTCCGATGCGGTTCGACGGATCTTTTCGCGGATCTTTTCCAGTTCCTCCTCTCCCACCTGGTCTGCCCGCGTCACAACCACCAGGTCCGCCCGCACCAAACCGCTCAGGGGCTCACGCAATGTTCCTCGGGGGAGCATATGCCCCGCGCCAAAAGGCTGCATAGCATCGATCAAAACAACATCCAGATCGCGTTTCAGGCGACGGTGCTGAAACCCGTCATCAAGGACAAGCACGTCGGCCCCATGTTGCTGAACTGCATCTCCCGCCGCCTCCACCCTATCAGGATTCACAACCGCCGGCACGTCTTCCAGATGCCGGGACAGCATCTCATTCTCATCATCCACACCGGTCTGAGAATCCCGCCCATATCCCCGGCTCAAAACAGCCGGGAAGTGGCCCTTTTTTTTCAGTTCATCAACGAGCCACACGACAAATGGCGTTTTACCGGTGCCGCCAGCCGTCAGGTTGCCAATGCTGATTACTGGCGCCTCGCTGCTGTGGGATGTCAGCCAGCCGTGGTCGTAAGCCTTATTGCGCAAAATCGCCACAAAAGCATAGACAGCGGACGGGAAGAGCAAAATAAAACGCATTAAACACAGAATCGGTCCCTTCTGCTCTGGATCCGTTATTTTGCGGTGCAGATCGACGATATTTGCTCTGAGGCTCATTTTCAGGTTAATCCGCTCTATCCGTCATCCCGGCAAAAACGCTGAAAGACGCTTGCACAGCTCGGTTTGTTAACTAAAATACAGTTCCAGAACCATCCTGAGCAAGTGGAAGACGGTTTTTGCTTTTCCGCATTGCCACAACTCGATACCGAAAGACGTTTTTGAAATGAGAGGAAAGAGCCATGATCAAAGTCGGAATAATCGGCCTGGGCGGAATGGGTAATATGCACTTTGGTGTGTACGAAGAGGTCGACGATGCGGAGGTCGTCGCTCTGGCAGACGCGGATGAAGAACGGCTCAAACCGGGCAAAAGTGCACAGGAGATCAACGTCGGTGAGGGAGGTGCCTCAATTGACCCCGAAAAACATAGCCTCTACACCGATGCCGAAGAACTCCTGGCCGATGGCGAAGTGGACATGGTTGACATCTGTCTGCCCACTTTTCTCCACGCCGAATTTGCCGTTAAAGCCATCGAAGCGGGCAAACATGTGCTCTGCGAGAAACCGATGGCCCTGACGCGCGAGGAATGCGACGATGTGCTGGCAGCTCTGGACGAAGGAGATGTCCAGATGATGGTGGCTCAATGCATCCGCTTTTGGCCCGAATACGTCTATTTGAAAGAAACCGTCGAATCCAACCGTATGGGCAAACTACTTTCGGCCGAATTCTGGCGTGGCGGTTCAATACCGGAGTGGTCGTGGGATGGTTGGCTCAAAGACCACGAAAGGAGCGGAGGCGCAATCCTGGACCTCCACGTTCACGACACCGATTTTGTTCAATATCTGCTCGGCCGCCCGCGCGGAGTCTGCTCCACCGGCGCAATAGGCCCCTCCGGAGGATATGACGTCGTTGATACGGTATATCTGTATGAAGACAAGATCTCCGTCCACACCGGCGCGAATATGGGATTGCCTCCGGCCTTCGGTTTCGAGATGAAATACGCTGTCGCCTTTGAGAAAGGATGCTTGACATTCAGCAGCAAACACAGCCCCGGTTTGATGGAGTTCACATCCGACGGATCGCACCATCCCGATACCAAACAAACGGATGGATATCACGAAGAGATCGAATATTTCGTCGAGTGTCTTGAAAATAACGAAGTCCCGGCCGTCTGCACGCCCGAATCGGCCGCTTATTCTATTGCCCTTGCCGAAGTCCTCC
>JAGXLK010000754.1 GCA_018334735.1 Planctomycetota bacterium
GGGCTGGTGGTTTCGCAGGCAAGTGACGGGGGCTGGAGCTGGCAGCGGACCGGGCGGCATACCGATTGGGCGGTTACGTCGATGAACCTCTGGGCTCTATCGGCGGCTGAGAAAGAGGGGATTTCTGTTCACAGTCAGACGTTCTCCAATGCCGTGAAATATCTCCAGAACCGTTTCCGGAGCGTATCGGCGACCGATAACGATGCGAAGGCCGTGATTTTGCATGCGCTGTCGACGCGCGGGAAAGCCGAATTCGCGCACGCGAACCGGCTGCACCGCGAACGCAATTCGCTGAGCAATCCGGCTCTTGCTTATACGGCTCTTCTGTTTGTGAATCTCGACAGGAACGAGTTTGCTTCCGAGATGTTGAACGTGCTTTTGAAAAAGGCAAAGAAAGAGACAAAACCACGCGAGATGTTGCACTGGGAAGGTTCGGGCAGCTACGCGTGGCTCAACGATGAAGTCGAGACCACAGCGATCGCGGCTCTGGCGCTGATGCGTGTGCGACCGGAATCGCCGGAGGTGAAAAAGGCGGCCGACTATCTCATGAGACGTCGGGGGACTTATGGATTCGTGCCGGCAAAAGCCCACGGTCCGGCCGTGACGGCTCTGGCTGCTTATTTCGGGGAAGCTCAATTTGCCGAAGCCGATTACCGGTTGAGCGTCGAGGTGAACGGCAAGAAGCTGGAGGTCCTGCAGAGCAAAAAAACGGACGGTATGGTTCATCTGGCGGTGCCGCGCGAGATGCTGAAGGAAGGAGAAAACAAGGTCGATTTCCAGATGGAAGGTCGCGGCGAGTATGCCTACAGCGTTACGTTGAGAGGTTTCTCGAAGAACGTGAAAGATCCTCATTCGTGGAACCGTCCCTACGTACGCCACAGGTATTACCGTCATGCCCGGTTGCAGTACCGCGGACGTCCGATCGGGGCATCCAGCAGTTCGCCGGTTCGCAACATCGAAGTGGGCCAGCGGGTGAAGGTGCACATCGATATCTATGATTATCACAACAACAAGAACTATTTCGTCGTCGAGGAAAACCTCCCGTCGGGATTGATGCTCGTGCGCGATTCGGTGAGCGGGAATTTCATTCACCACGAAATTCACGCCGGCAAGATTGTGATGTACTATCGGCCGAGAAATTATGTCAGGGATTTTAGCTATGAGCTTGTCGGGTATTCGACCGGACGCTACAGGGTCTTGCCCACGGTGATTACCGATGCCCTTCACCCGGGGCGGATGCGGGTGGGGAAGAGCACGGAACTTCGGGTGCTGGCGCCGGGCGAAAAGTCCGGAGATCCCTACAAAATGAACCGGAGCGAACGTTACGCACTTGCCAAGCTGTATTTTGACGACGGGCTCTACGACGAGGCTTTGCCGCACCTGAGAAACATCTTCGAATACAACATGAAACACCGCGGAAGCTATCACGAGAAAGAAGTGGCCCGCATGTTGTTCTGGATCTTCACCTCGAAAGGTTTCTACGATGCTCAGCAGATCGTTGACACGTTCGAGGTGCTGCGCGAAAAGTATCCCCGATTGGAAATTCCTTTCGACAAAATCCTGGTGGCGGGTCGCGCTTACCGTGATATTGGCGAATTCGAGCGGGCGTATCTCATCTTCAAGGCCACAATCCTGGCGAGTTTCGTCAAGGATTCGAACATTAGCGCCGTTCTGGAGGATCAGGGCCAGTTCATGGGATCGGTTCGGTACCAGAAACGGCTCTGGCGGGAATATCCCGATTCAGCACAGGTCGTATCGTCGTATTTTGCACTTGCTCAGGCGCTGTATGAGAAGGCGCCGAAGGCGGATCAACTGGCCAAACAGGCCCGGCAGATGGCGGATCGCCGGGGAGAAGAGGGGGAAGAACCGGAAGAACTCGACAAACTCTCAATGATGGAGCAAAGCGTCGATCTTCTCTTCGATTTTATATCGCTGTATCCGCAGAATCCCCTTGCAGATGATGCGGCGTTCAGTATTTCCAACGCGCTTCTTGATCTCAAGCAATACGAAACCGTTGTGGAACTGAGCGAGAGGTTCAGCGAGCGTTACGAGGACAGCGAACTGGCGAGCGGGTTCCAGTACATGAACGCGCTCGGCCATTTCTGGCAGCACAAGTACAAGAAAGCGCTGGCCGGGGCGAAAGTTGTGGCGCGTGGCAAAAGCAAAGACCGCGATTTCGCCCGCTACATCGTCGGCCAGATCTATCACGCCCTGGGGAATGCTTCCGATGCCATCGAATGGTATCGGAAAGTTGCGGGCCAGTATCCGGACGCGAAACAGGCGATCGAATATTTCGAGCGTAAAAACGTCTCGATTGACGAGGTCAATATTTTCCGTCCCGGCGAAGACGTGCGCCTGAAGCTTGACTACCGCAACGTGAAGGAGGCTTTCTGTCAGGTTTACCGGGTGGACCTGATGAAACTTTATCTGCGAGAGAAAAATCTCGCGAACATCACCCGAATCAACCTCGCCGGAATTGAGCCGCTGGTCGAGAAGACGATTGAGCTCGGCGACGGGAAAGACTACGCCGACAGGGAGAGGGAGCTGGATCTGGCCATCAAGGAGGAAGGCGCCTATCTGATGATTTGCCGGGGTGACAACCTCTTCACCAGTGGGA
>JAGXLK010000755.1 GCA_018334735.1 Planctomycetota bacterium
GGAGGAGAAACGTTTTCGCCAGATCGTCGGTGCCCCAGTAGACGTCCAGCGGGACGATTTTCACATCGACGGGGAGCTGATAGAAAGGTTTTTGAGGCCCGGCAAGGGTCAGAATCGAGACCTCGTATCCCCGCCGGCAGAGTCCTCCTGCCAGCAGGGCCGTCACCCGCTCGGCCCCGCCGCAGTGGAGGTTATGGATGAAGAAAGCGACATGCATATTAGATTTGAGCCTCAAGCCCAGAATGCCAGGAAATACGGTTCAAAGCCTTCTTGCGCATATTGAGCACCAGCAAGATGGTAACACCAGAGCAGTAAGAGTTGCAACGGAGGGGCGTCTTGGAGAGAGTGATAGTGGTTTTGACCTGCGACGTGTGGTGGGCGGTGTTTGTCCCGCCGCAGAAGTCCCTTACGTCCATCTGGTCCCTTCGGTCCCCTGCCGTAGTCCTTCGTGCGCCTCGTGGTAATTGGTTTCTGGTTTCTGGTGAACAGCGTAAAAGACTGGAGCTGGATGCTGGTGGCTTAACTTCAGGAGTCCGCTGGCTTGCCACCGCTTTCACTGCCGTTTTTGTTTGCCGTCTTGCTCCCGCACGCGGGACCGGCCAAACACCGGGCCAGCGCTCGGTTGTTGCCCGCGGTTCTCCGTTCACTATCTCTCGTTCGACAACTAACTCCAATCCGTTGTCAGTTCACTATCAACTCAGTACGAGCTCCAGTTCGTCCCCGTTCACTCAGAACTGAGAACTCTGAACTTCGTTACTGACAGCTGCCTTGAGCAACGACAAAACCCACCGCCCGCTGACCTTTTGCCCGCAGCGGCACGAATGTGTATAATCGCTACAGGTTTTATTGGCGTTCTTTACCTTCCGCTTTTTCTGTTTTTCAGGAACATGAACCCAATTTCCCAGAACAGGAATCTCAAACAGCTTCCGGAGATCTTTTCCCAGTTTCCGGCTGTGGAGGTAGTGTTTGTATTCGGGTCCGTTGCCCGGGGAAAAACCCACCGCGACAGCGATCTTGATCTGGGGATTGAAGGTGATGTCGAAGAATTAGAGACGGTGCGCCTGGACATGCTGACGGAACTGGCGCGACACGGATTCGATCGGGTGGATCTGGTTTTTCTTCGCCAGGTGCCACCGATTCTCGCTTATGAAGGCGTCAAAGACAATCGAGTCGTTTATGTGCGTGACGAAGCCGATGTGGGAAGCGTCTTTTCACGCTACGTGAGGCAGTATCTCGATATCAAACCATACCTCCGGCGCCATGCCAAGGCCTACAAAGAAAGGGCCACTAATGGACAGACCTGAAGTCATATTGCCCCGGTTTCAGAAACTCGACGAGTATCTATCAGTGCTGGAAAACCTTCAGCAATACGGGCAGGAGGAGTTTCTTGATGACCCCGAGCATTACGGGAGTGCGGAACGTTTTCTTCAGCTCGCGATTGAGGCTTTGAACGACATTGGAAACCATATAGTGGCAACAGAAGGTTGGAGAGGGATCGATCGCTATAGTGACATCCCGCGCCGTCTCCGGGAACACGGGATTATCGACGAGACAATGAAAGAGCATTGGATTCAGATGGTCGGTTTCCGTAACGTGCTTGTGCACGATTATGTCGACCTGAATCGCAGACGAGTTTATGAGGTGCTTCAGCACAATCTGGCCGATTTGATGGAGATAAAAAAAGCTCTGGCAGAGATGTTGTAGCCATTTCTGTCAGCGAGCGGAGGGACAAGCTGAAAGGTGTGTACGGAGCAGAAGACTTTTTTGGTTTTTAGTGCTGGTGGTTTAACTTTGGGGTCCGGTGGCTTGCCACCGCTTTCACTGCCGTTTGTCGTATTTGTCTTTTACCCTTGCCGTCGCTGCCCTCTGTACTTCTAATCTTTGTCCGTCTGCCGTTTCCGCCGTATCTTCTCTATCACGCACAAGGTTCCGTAGCCTGCAAAGACAGATATCAACGGTGCTACAGGCACCCGGAAACGGGGGTGCGCCGCCGCGCCGGGGATCACCAGAAAGAAGAACAACAAAAGACCAAGAAATACGATAAACATTCGGTCAGATTCTCGGATCAGACCTGCAATCCCGCCTGCCAAGCTCAGCACATAAGACACTCCCAGCAGAATCATCAGGGGACTCGCCAGCACGAACCAGCCCCATTTGCCACCGAAATAGTTCTTTGTCGCTGCCAGCAACCCGCGGGTTCTCAGGACATGAAGCGTCCCGGATCCTCCGATTTCGACTCCCCATGCGCGGAACAGGTCGCCCGCCGCCGGAAGCAGATTCGTCGGTACAGTTTTCAGATGCAACCAGGCATACTGGATCGGATGCTGAAGGATAATCTTCCGCCCTTTTTGCATGGCATACCGGGCGGCCTGGGCCTGGGTTTCCCGCCTTGCAAGCTCCCGGTCAATCCGGTTTTGCACTGTTCCGAACGTCTCATTTTCCCTGTTGGAGATAAGCGCTGCCGCATTGTAACGGTACAGGTTAATCGCGCCCACGCTGCTGAAATGGGGGTAATTCGCCCTCGTATCGTTTCTCAGATACCACGGAAGGATCGTCAGGAGGGTTGCGGCGGCAAAAATCGCGGCCGTGTGCCATTGTTTCCTGGTGCAT
>JAGXLK010000756.1 GCA_018334735.1 Planctomycetota bacterium
CTGGATATCCGCTTTGACCGTTTCCAGCGCGGTCAGATTGCTATGTATATCGCCAATAATCGCGTAGCGCAATGTATTCATTCCTCCCTGCGAGTCGCACCATTCTATTCAGCCGGGCTCATCCTGACAAGCTCACGCGTTGCTATATCCCGTCAAATGAAACGAACGGGCTGGCCTGCTGCAGGTAAAAAGCATCCGATTCCCCAGGTCGAGGTTAAGATTGTAGGACGAAGGCGTGCGCATCGCAATTCAATGCCTGCATCATTGCAGTTAATCGACTGGTTGTTACAATAGAGTCTTGTTCAGAGCGTAATTTTTACGGAGAAACAGACAATGGCAAGAACCATTATCGTCACCGGACGTGGCGGAACCGGCAAAACGACATTCGCCGCGTTGACGAGTCGCTTTCTTCCGTCCCCTCGTCTTCTGATCGACGCCGACCCGGATCAGTGTCTCGGACAGATGGTGGGAGTAGATCTGGCCGAACACGACGTTAACACTGTTTCAGATATACTTTACGAAATTCAGGACGGCGGTGTTTCCAGTGAACTCAAATCCCTGCCACTTGCCGAAAAAGTTGATTACCTTCTTAATATATCGTGCCTTTATGAAAGCGAGGATTTTGATCTACTGACACTTGGTGTCAAGTGGACCAAGGGATGTTACTGCGCGCCGAACAACATTCTGCGTGCTATTATTCCTGAGCTTGCGCAAAATTACAACAGCGTTGTACTCGATTCTCCTGCGGGTCTGGAACATCTCAATCGGCGGGTGGCACCGGAAGCCCACGATATATTTGCCATTATGGATCCGTCGGCAAAATCACTCAGGAATGTGCGGAATTGTCGTGATATGGCTCCTCAGATCGGGTTCAGTTACAGCAATCTCTACACGGTAGCCAACCACAGGTGCCGCGAGCCTCATATTGAGAGGATAAAAGGAGTGAGAGATGCCGAATATCTGGGGCTCATAGACGAAGATCCCGCTGTTTTGGAAGCCGATTGGGAGGGTATGTCTCTGCTGGAATTGCCGGCGGAAACTCCTGCCTGTCGTTCGGTGGCTCAGATCCTCCAGAAAGCCGGATATGAGGTGGATGTTCCGCAGGGTGTTTCTTGATTGTTTTTCGGTGGTAAGATTTCTCTCCTCGTCAAGATGAGAGCGCGGTGTATCACGGCATTGAATTGCCGGGGTACCCGGTCCCCTGATGCATGGGCTCAGGGGGCCCGATATATTCGCAGGTACTTCACAGAGGCCAAATGTTGGGAGCGCAAATATGGATCTTTCGATTATTGCCAGGAATGCAGAACCATCCGCCACTCTGTCTCTAAATTCGACGGCTAAAGCGATGGTGGCGGGTGGAGAAGACGTGGCCATGTTCACCGTCGGGGAACCCGATTTTGATACGCCGGACAATATCAAACAGGCCGCTATCCGTGCCATCAACGCCGGATACACGAATTATACTCCTGCATCGGGAACACAGGAACTCCGGGAAGCGATTTCGGACAAATTCTCCCAGGATAACGATATCGAGTACTCCCCCGACCAGATCATTGTGTCCAACGGGGCCAAACAGGCTTTGTATCTCATAATGCGCTGTCTGCTGGACGAGGGGGATGATATCCTCCTGCCGGTCCCCTATTGGGTGAGCTATGCCGCCCAGGCGGAGTTTTGTCGGGCGCGGCCGGTCCCAATCGATACCACCTCGACGGATGATCTTAAATTAACGCCTGCGCTTTTTGAGGAAGCCCTCACCGAGAAGACAAAAGCCATTGTGGTGAATTCGCCCTGCAATCCCAGCGGAGTTGTCTATAGCCGCGAGGAGCTGAAACAAATTGCGCAAGTCGCGGCCGAGAACGATCTCTGGATCTTGACGGACGAGATCTACGAAAAACTAATTTATGACGAAGCTGAACACGTCAGTATAGCTTCAATGAACAATGAGTTTTATTCGCAGACAATTACGTTTAATGGTGTGTCGAAGACCTACGCAATGACGGGTTGGCGCATCGGCTACGCCGCCGGTCCTGAGGAAGTGATCACAGCCGCGGGGCGGCTTCAGAGCAATATGTCGAGCGGACCGAACAGTATAGCACAGCACGCTACGCTGGAAGCTTTGAAGGGGCCCCAGAGTTCCATTGTTGATATGCGCAAAGCTTTCTTCAAACGTCGCGAGACGATCGTGAGTGGGTTGAACGAAATACCCGGTGTTAAATGTGCCATGCCGAGAGGAGCGTTCTACGCTTTCCCGGATTGCAGCGGTCTCTTGGGCGCACGTTACGCGGGGAGAGATGTGAAAGACTCTGTCAGTTTGAGTCAGGCGCTTCTGGAAGAAGCACAATTGGCCGTTGTCCCGGGGGCTCCTTTCGGGGCGGATAATTACCTTCGTTTCTCGTACGCCGTGGATAGGGAAACCATCGAAAAAGGTCTTGATCGGCTCCGGGGGTTTGTGGAAATGCGCGAGAATGGTTGACCGAGCACGAGACAGAGGGCAGAAGACAGAAGTCAGAAGTCAGAGGTCAGTAACGGCGGAACGACAGAACGGCGATACGGCAACGGCGAACGGCCGCAAACGGACAGAGGTCAGAGGTCAGCGACGACATTACGG
>JAGXLK010000757.1 GCA_018334735.1 Planctomycetota bacterium
GCGCAACGTGAGCCGCCTGCCGTGCCTTCTCCAGCGCCGGCATCAACATGGCGGCCAGAATCGCGATAATCGCAATGACGACGAGAAGCTCAATCAATGTAAACCCCGTTTCCCGCACGTCAGAGGCCGACTGTTGCATTCGTATTAATCCTTCACATTGAAAGCAACAGAGAAAAGTATCTTATAAAAATCGTCGAAGGCACCCAAAGCATCAACGCACTTTAATTCTACCGCTCGAATGCGAATAGGACAAGAACCCAAAGGCTTCTTCTGACAGCTAACCTGGCTCTTTGACCTTATATTTTTGAACGGGGAAAACTCTATTTGCCATCCCGGATAAGATGTTGCCGGTGCTGGTGGTAACCGTTGCGGATCGCCACATAGGGATCCAAAGCGTCTTCTTTTATACCCTCGTAATCCCCGATATGAAGAGAGATATAGTTCAGTTTATCGTAGAGAGGCAGGTAGTCTACGTAATTGGGGGGATATAGATAGCCATCGGCGATTTTTCCGATCGTGCCTCGAACTGAGGATGATCCCAGCACTGGCCACACCAAATAGAGCAACGGAGGCATTCCATAAAACCCCAGGGTCTGGCCAAAATCTTCTTTCTGCATTTTCAATCCCCATCCTGTGGCAACCTCTCCAAAGCCCAGCACCCCGACCGTTGTGTTGACTCCAAAACGTCCCAGCTCTATGCCTGTGCCCGAGATATCCCCTTGAAGAAGGCAATTAACTGCCCTGATAGGCATTCCAAGGTTCGAAAAAAAATTCCCGACACCCCGGCGGGCGATTTTTGGCACGATGGCAGAATAACCCTGAGCCACAGGTTTCAGGACCCAGAAGTACAACTTGTCATTGAAGACAAAAAACACGCGATTCATCGGTTCCAGGGGATCAGGGATCGGTTTAGGCCCCCGCTGCTGCATTTGTGCTTTCGCCCCTTCAGGTGAACTATTACCGGCGTTTCTTGTATTGGCACAACCCGCAGCAAACAGCAATAAAACGATCAGCAAAAGTGCTTTTTTCATAACAGCCTCCGTAATTTGTGGCTTTTCTGACCAATCTCTGCGCTATTTTTTGACTTTCTTTTTTAATAGTTTAATCAATTTCTTATACGAACCTCCAACAATTATGTCGTTAAACTGTGAACGGTAATTATTGACCAGACTTACCCCTTCCACTTTTACATCGTATATGAGCCATTCGGCAGCCTCTTCCTCATCTTTGTCCTTGGTCGCTTGATGAAGCCGGTATACAATAGGCACTTCCGTTCCATCCTTCGCCTTTCCCACCGCATTCACCGAAGCATAACCGTCTTCCACTTCCTGTCCTTTGTAAACAATTTCCGCATCGGCGTGTTCTTCGATTCGTCTCAGGTATGTTTTCTCGACGAGACTCCGGAACAGGCTGACAAATTCTTTTCGTTCTTCCTCCGTGCGCGGACGCCAGTGCCGGGCCAGTGCACGCTGTGCTAAGGCACGCCAATCGAAGACGTCTTCGACGGCCTCTCGCACTTTCTGACGTCGCTCTTCTGTTTTCTTTTCCTTTTTCAACTCGGGATCACGCAGCACGTTAAGCACTTCTTCTGTGGTATCCTTGACGATCTCCTCCGGGGATTTCATCTCCCTTTTTTTCTCTTTCTCTTTATTTTCTTCTTCCGCTCTCAGAGCCAGCAAAAAAGCGGAAAATGCAACAATAACCAAGATCCCAACCACCACATGCTTCGTGTATCTCCTCATTGTCGTACTCCTTTCGCCGCTTTTCGCGGTATTATTTTTCAACTTCACCGAAAGCGTATTTCGATATGAGGGATTCCAGATCGACCGCCGACTGTGTCTCACGAATCTGGCCCCCGGGCGGAATATTTTTCAAGGCCCCCCCCGGACTCAAAGCAATAAACCTCTCGCCAATCAACCCGCGGGTTTTCACCGATGCTATTGTATCTTCCGGAAGATCGATATCACCGCGGACCCAAAGCCGCACTTCCGCCGCATAATTCTCGAGTGCTATTTCCGAAACTCGCCCGACATCCACCCCCGCAATGACCACTGGGGCTCCGGTCCGGAGCCCGCCGATTTCACTGAATTTCGCCTCCACCTCGTAACCTTCCTTTTTGAAAATCTCGAACCCACCGAAACGGATCGACAAATAACCCAGGCACAGGATTCCTGCCAGAACAAAAAAGCCAGCTGTCAGTTCAACGTAGAATTTTTTCACTGTGTTTCCTCACTCGATTCCGGGGAATTTCTGAACATCTTCGCCGGTCTCCAGTAACGTTCAGGGGGCATACTGCCTTCAATGAATTTCCGGATTGGCCGATCGTCGCACTCCAGGACTTCCTCTGGCGTTCCTACAAACCTCATAACCCCCTCATGCAACATAGCAACTTTATCGACAATCGCAAAAATATTCGGTATTCGATGCGAAACGATAATCGCAGTCAGCCCCAGACGCTCCTGCAGAGAAGCGATGAGATCATGTATAGAATGCACAATAATCGGATCAAGCCCGGTTGTCGGTTCATCAAACAACATTACTTTCGGAGATTGTACCAGCGAGCGGGCCAATGCGGCTCGCTTTGCCATTCCACCACTGATTTGAG
>JAGXLK010000758.1 GCA_018334735.1 Planctomycetota bacterium
CGCACCGTCGGCTCACGGGACACGATCTTGTTGAGGATGCTGTGTTAGTAGATCAAAGCGCCATAGGGCGGACGCCTCGCTCAAATCCCGCCACGTATATCAAAGCGTACGGGCCGATTCGGAAGCTTTTTGCGGAGACAAAAGAGGCGAGGGTGCGGAATCTGGATCCCGGCGCGTTTTCGTTCAATACCCCGGGCGGTCGGTGCGAACATTGTGAAGGGGCCGGTTATATTAAGGTCGATATGCAGTTTTTGGCGGATGTTTATGTGAAATGCGATCAATGTGAAGGGCGCCGGTTCAGAGAGGATATTTTGAATATCAGGTATAAAGGCCATTCTATACATGAGGTCCTTGAGATGACAGTTGAGCGGGCGATGCGTTTTTTCCGTGACCAGCGTCGTGTGGTGAACCGGTTGCGTGCGCTCTATGAAGTCGGACTGGGATACGTGAAACTTGGTCAGCCCGCGACAACGCTTTCAGGGGGCGAAGCGCAACGTCTGAAACTGGCGAGTTATATCGCGAAGACCGGGGACGACAATCTTCTCCTCATTTTCGATGAGCCGACGGTCGGGCTTCACCTGGATGATGTTAAAAAACTCATTTCCTGTTTCCAGAGTCTCGTGGATCGGGGGCACGCTGTTGTAGTGGTGGAACATAATCTCGACGTGATTAAATGTGCTGATTATGTGATTGATTTGGGGCCAGGAGAGGGGCAGGGAGGAGGCGAGATCGTGGCTGCTGGAAAACCGGAGGATATCGCGGCCAGCGAAAGATCTCTAACAGGTAAGTTTTTGCGGGAGTTTTTGTCGTGATCTATGTTCCGTAGTCTGCAGGGTTGCGATGAGGCGGAGTTTTTCACTAAAGTATTATGAAGCGGGTATATATGTTGGTTTCTGGAGAGGCGAAAAGTGAGCGACGAACACGCTGACGTTACCTTTTTACAGCGTTTACGGTATTTGGTGCTGCGATTAGTTATAGCATTTTTTCTTGCCCCAACCTGGCGTGTAAGTCGTTCTATGGCTCGAATTCTCGGAGATTTAGTCCGGATGGTTGATCGTCCGAGCCGCAAAAAGCGAATGCTCCGGAATCTGAGACTTGCCTTCCCGGGCATCAGTAAAGGGCATGCCAGACGTATCATAAAAAAAGCTTATCGATCGCTCGTGGAGTCCATTTTTGATGCATTGTATTTCAGTCGTTTCGTCATGGAGGGCCGAGCCGCTGAATTGGTTCAGCTGGAAGGGGAGGAATTATTGGGAGATGTCGATGAGGGGACGGGTATTGTGTTTGCGACGGCCCACTATGGATGCTGGGAAGTGCTGGGTTTGTCATGCAAAAGTTTGGGGTTCCCTGTGCTCAGTGTTGCTCGCGAGCGGAGCAATCCACTCCTTGAAAAATATCTTTCTCGAATTCGAAAAAGCGCGGGGCAGAAATTGGTTCCAAAACATGGGGCCATCCGCAAAACATTGAAGGCTCTCAGGAACGGGCGCAATGTGGCGGTTCTCATCGATCAAGATGCCAGGAAGGAAGGTATCTTTGTGGACTTTTTCGGCCGTCCGGCCTGCACTCATACGAGCGCGGCGAGACTGGCCATTGCTACCGCCTCACCGGTTGTTTTTATCTATGCGGAGAGGGTTGAAGAAATGAATAAGTTTCGAGCCGTTATAAGCGATGTCATCTGGCCGAAAGCCGATGCCGAAAGGGAGGCTGAAATCCGACGTATCACACAACGCCTGACATCAGATGTTGAAGATCTGGTACGTCGAAATCCTGGTAAATGGCTCTGGATGCATCGCAGATGGAAAACATATCCTGGCAAGTACGATAGCGATAAGAACCGAGGTCCTCATGGTGGACAGGCGGTGATGTCGTGACGAAGAAAGCGGTTATTCTTGCTGGTGGCTTGGGGAGCAGGATGCGCAGGAATTCTGCGGATGTGGAACTCAAGGGAAGTTCTGCTGAGCTTGCGGATAAAGGGCTTAAAGGTCTGATACCGATCAACGGGTATCCGTTTCTTGATTATGTTACGGGGGAATTGGTGCGGGCAGGATTCGGCGAGCTATGTCTCGTGGTCCCGCCGGATTGTCAGGAACTGGAGAAATACTGTGAGCGTGCCAGTCAACAGTTGGGGGCACAAATCATACCGGCCGTCCAGGAGGAACCAAAGGGCACGGCAGATGCACTTCTGGCGGCTGAAAGTGTGTTAAGTGGCGGCCCGTTCGTAATGTGTAATTGCGATAATTATTATCCCGGCTCGGTGCTGAGAGACTTACACAACATTTCAGATAAAACTTGTTACGCTGTGGGATTTTCGCGGAATGCTCTGGTGGAGAATAGCAATTTCGGTGCTGATAGAGTCGATAGATTCGCCGTTTTGACGATTGAGGGGGAGGATAACCTGGCCGAGATTGTGGAGAAACCTGAAAATCCCGAAGATTATGCCGTAGGGGGCGACCTGAAGGTGAGCATGAATTTGTACCGGTTCACGACGGATATTTTTGATGCGTGCCGGGCCATTGAAGCGCATCCCGAGAGGCGGGAATATGAATTGACCGAAGCTGTTCGGCGCCTTTTGCGGGAGGCAAGGGTGCCGTTTCGAGTTGTTT
>JAGXLK010000759.1 GCA_018334735.1 Planctomycetota bacterium
CCGGTTCCGGGGCTGCGATCCGACAAAGTCCCAGACCACCCGCGATCGTCCTTTTCTCCGGAAACCGTAGCGACAATGACGAACTTTAGGCCATCTTCAGACCGGTGTCAAAGCGCTTTCGGCCAATTTGAAGGTTCTCTGCTCCGTCTGGCACGCGAAAAAGACGCAGTGATTGCGCCTGCGATCTGGTATGGTCCCAGCGGAGGGAAATTTTTCGGGGGGACGGGGAGGGAAGTGGACGCCTTCCTGGTGTATCTGCGGGAAGTGGTACAGGTTCACCAGGGCCGCGACGGCGGTCAATGGGTGGGGGCGGAACTTGCGGCCCGACAACTGAGCGCTTTTTCCGCCGCGGACGATCTTCGAATTGAGGTGATCACATGGGGGATGGCGAAACGATCAGCCCGATGTTGCCGGCGTTTCGAGCCAGTTCTTCGGAATTCGATGCTGACGTGTTTTGGGGATCAAGAGAGCATTCAGCCAAAAATCGTCCCATTCCGGCAGCTGCATCGGTTGCAGGCGACAGTTTTCCGGGTCGATAATGTACCCGATATACTCGGTCGATTGTACACGGTAGAACGCTTCGAGCAATTCGGACGGATGATGTCCGAACCGGGCGGCTTCTTTCGTTGAAAGTTCCAGAAGCCAGATGGGTGGTTTACGGTTATTGAGCGTTGCCGATGCCCCTTTCAGAACCTGTTTTTCGGCTCCTTCAGCGTCGAGCTTTATGAAATCGACCTCATGGACCTCGTCTTTCTGAAGAAACACATCGAGCGGGACCACTTTGGTGTGTTGTTTTCTGGTCGGTCCATCGATCTCGCCCAGGGACGCACTGATCCAGTTCTCTGGGATATGAAAATCGGTCCGCTGCTCTTTTTCCCCAAGGGCAATGGCATGGACTTCGAGAGCGGGATGCCATTTTTTTAGGGCTTTCAGCAGACGGGCGGCGTCGCGGTTGGGTTCGATGGCGTGGACTTCACCCTTGGGGCCAATTTCCCGGCACAATAATGTGGTATACCACCCCAGATTTGCACCCACATCGATGGCCGTATCGCCCGGTTTAATAAGCTTCTGGACCAGTTTGGTTTCGATTTTTTCGCACGGAAAATCTCCTTCCAGAAGGTAGGGCAGGGATACGGGATTCCGCAGGTCCAGGTACATCCAGCGCCCGTCGTGCATGGGAAGCGGCAAACGGTGAAAACCCGGCGCGCGGTGGCCCATACGGCACAGGGTTTCGTCTGAGGGACGCCAACCGGTCGTTTGGTAAACGCAGCGCACTCCTGCTGCCAGCAAACCTTCCCAGGTAAATCGCATTGCGCTTGCCTCCTCGGTGTGGAGTCACAATTTGCGGGTCGAGAGGTTTTTGGCGCGAGCAATCCGTTCAGGTAAAGCCTGTTAAGATTTCTTCCGTGAATGGTACCGCGGTCAATCCTGGAACAAGTACGATCTTAGAGTACATGTGCCGATGCTTCAAGGCAGGGTTTCCCACGGGAAAGCACTGTTATAAAGGATTCCACAGAACGCTTACCGCGCACGGTATGCGTTTAGCGTTGGTGCTGTCGGTAAGCCCGCGGAGCGGGCGTGGCAGACGTAGCCCGGGGCGAAATGAGGCCGCTGTTTTGGCCGAACGAGCCCCGGGTTGCCATTGGGAAGCAGCCGAAGGAAACGGAGCGCCTCGCCGGAGGCGAGCGCGGCAAGCTTGCCGCGGCGAACACAGTTCGCGCGCTCCGCCGGCACGTCCCTCAAACCCCTAACCCCGGGCTCCCCGCAACAGCCCGGGATCGCCCGGGGCTACGTCTGCTCCGGCCCTACGGGCCTCTTTTGGAATGGCAATTGATACGCTAAACGCGCGCGCATGTGCGCGGAATCTATTTTGTCGGCTGTTCGGTTTCCCTCAGGCGGTGAACCCATCCCAAAATGCCTTGCCCCAGCTGCTATCTGCGTCGTCCCAGCGCTTTGAATACTCAGAAAGCATCCCGCGCAGTTCGTCGCGCTTTTCGGCGTAATTCGCGTTTGTTGCCAGATTGTTGAGTTCCCACGGATCTTCCCGGAGGTCGAACAGCTGGGTCATGTTGTGGCGGCCATCGACGACGTATTGAATGAGTTTGTAACGCTGGTCGCGCAGGCCACGTTGACAATCAGTGTAGGCAAAGAAAAGTTTCTCCCGGACCTGTTTTTTGGGATCTTGAAGAGCCGATCGAAGGCTACGGCCTTCGACGCTTTCCGGAATATCGATGCCGGTAAGGTCGCAGAGGGTGGGGAAGACGTCAAGCAAATAGGCGAACGATTGGCAACGTTGGTTTTGCGGTACGTTTGGTCCAGCAAAAATCAAGGGCACGCGTACGCTGTGATCGTAGAGGTTC
This sequence comes from Planctomycetota bacterium, assembly GCA_018334735.1. The sequence goes on from JAGXLK010000759.1 coordinate 2,361, forward strand.
TGTTTTCCGAACAGACCGTGACGCCCGACCGCCAGCCCGTTGTCTCCTGCCAGCACCACAATAGTGTCGTCGGTCAGGTCGTTTTCATCGAGCGCAGTCAAAATGCGTCCAATCTGGGCGTCGAGGTGGCTGATCATCGCGTAGTATTCGGCGATATGGCGGCGGGTTTCTTCGGGCGTTCGCGGAAAACCGGCCAGCATCTCATCGCGAATATGCAGTTCGCCGTTGTCGAACG
>JAGXLK010000760.1 GCA_018334735.1 Planctomycetota bacterium
CAGTTTCGTTAACTGAAATCGTGCTTCAACAGCATGGAACGACCTGGGGCGTTCTTTCGATGCCCCTTTCAGCGATAGCGGCATTCCTGATCCTACCGGCCATGCTCGGGATCAGACCTTTTGATGTGGTAACGGCACCTCAGGAAATTGCCTCGGGTCCCTTGACCGAATATGGAGGGAGTTATCTCGCTCTGCTCTCCGTACAGAAATCCGTGCATTTGTTCGTAGTGATTGCCCTTTTCGTTAACCTGTTTCTCGGTGGCGGGGTAAATCTGGCGACATTTGTGCTCAAAATGCTGGCCGTTTTCCTGGCAGCGGAGATGATAAGCGCCGTGTTACCCCGACTCAAAATTGAAGATGCGGTAAAATTCTGCTGGAAATGGCCCGTCGCTCTGGCGCTTGTGCAGATGATTATTACAGTCGTATCAAAATAACCGGTCAATGGCAAGAGTCACTTCACTGTGTTTTGCCGCTGATACCCAGAAGATGCCCAAAACCTGGATGGTGGAAAGACCCGATTATGGATAGAGGACAGATTAAAAAGTGGTTGAAAAACCCGGGTAAGATGGCGAACAAATACTCGTTGCACGCCGTGTACTTCTGCACGGGTTGCGGAATCATCGAAATCCCTCCGGTCATCACAGCACGTTGGGACGCCGAAAGGTTTGGCGTTCTCCCCACAGCCACGCCGCGACAGGGCAACCTGTTCATGATCACGGGGTATGTCTCTGTCAAAACGCTTAAAGCCATCATAAGGACTTACGAACAGATGCCCGATCCCAAATACACCGTCGGGTTTGGCTCCTGTCCCATAAACGGCGGAATGTACTGGGATTCATACAACACGATAAAACATCTGGACAAATACATCCCGGTTGACGGCTGGATTGCCGGCTGTATGCCAAGACCCGAAGCGGTATTTGTCGGCGTCACACACCTGTGGACCTTGATCGACAAGGGGATGGCTGACGGTTACAAGAGGTACAAGGAGCATTACGCAGAATACAGAAGAAACCAGGAAATGGTGCTTGGCGAACTCCCCTGGGCGCCCCTTTATCCAACCGAAGATGCAGAACTTAAAGAGGAGAAAGTAACCACATGATCGCATCGCTTGAGAAAACTCTGCCGTCAACCTTCAACAATATCGAGGTAAGCTCCCCCGAGGAAAACAAAATGTGCGTCTCGGTGCCGGCGGACAGCGTTTCGCCGGTTCTGAGTTTACTCAAGAAAAAGGGCCTTGATTACCTCGTGCTCATCTCCTGTGTCGACTGGATTGACGAGAGGGCTCTTGAAGTTGTCTATATTCTCAGCTGCTACATGCGGGCCGATGCCGAAATGACCGAAGAGCAGCAGATTCAGGTTCTTTTGAAGACGCGGCTTCCCCGGGAAAATCCCGCGCTGGAATCCGTGATCGACATCTTCGGACACGCTGAGCCATACGAACGTGAGCTGCATGAACTTTTCGGGATCGATTTTGAGGGTCACCCGCGGCTGATTCACCTTTTCCTGGAAAGAGATTACGACATTCCACCCTTCCGAAAAGATTTTGATAACCGCCAGTACGTTGAAGATACCTTCGAAAGCGTGCCTTCAATTGAAGAGTAATACATGGCCACAGAAGAACAGGTTAAAGAAGCCTTTTCGGAAGCGATGCACCCGGAAATTGATGCCAATTTTATCGAGTTGCACATGATCGGTGATATAAATATTGAAGACGGCGGAGTGGAAATAACAATCAATCTTCCGTTCCCTGGCGTCCCCATACAGGACGATTTGGGGCGGATCGCTCGGGAAGCGGTCACCAATGAACTCGATGTGTCGGAAGTAGCAATCGAGTTCGGGATGATGACAGATGAAGAGCGGGAGGATTTCAGGAAACAGGCCCGGGAGAAATGGAAGTTATGATACAGGCTACAAAAACCGCAGAAACAGATTCCGAGAGAGAGCTGGAACTTTATTTTGGTCCCCAGCACATCGGCATGGTCGGGAATTTCAGCATCACGCTGAAAGTCCGTGGCGATAAAGTATTGAAAGCCACAGCCAATCCCGGCTATCTACACCGCGGTTTCGAAAAATTGATGGAATGCAGAAGCTGGATTCAGAATTTCCCCCTGGTTTGCCGTGTCAATGTTATAGAACCCGATTCGATGGAATATATTTACGCACGCGCGGTCGAGAAACTGGCGGGAATAGAAGTTCCCGAACGCGCGCATTATGTGCGAAGCATCTACCTGGAACTTGCGCGTGTGGCCTCGCATCTGTTTGGCCTCTGGGCTTATTCCAATATGCTTGGATTCGACACCCCGGCCCAATGGGCAATGTATCATCGGGATCTTATCCTCGATCTTTTTGAAGAGCTAACCGGCGGCCGCGTTTATCATATCTACATCTGGCCTGGCGGTGTCAGACGCGACTTCCCCGACGGTTTCAAGGACAAAATTGTGGAAACGCTTCACACAATCGGTGGATGCGTTCCGGATTACGACTCGACCTTTTTTGATAACAGTCTTTTCCGAAAACGAGCCCAGGGAATCGGCAAACTAACCCGGGAACAAGCCACAGCTTTCGGCGGAACAGGACAGGTCCTGCTCTCC
>JAGXLK010000761.1 GCA_018334735.1 Planctomycetota bacterium
GGAGAACCACGGAGAAAAAAGCGAAAGCTGCGATGGTGAGCGTCTGGGAACAAACTCTCAGGACTCCGCAGGAAAAAGATCGATCGAAGGAAGAGACCCAGATGGGGCTCCTCACACAAATGTGGATCCAGAAAGGCTACCAACCCGTCGACGAAATGGGACTTATTGGCGATCGGGTCTGGGTCAGTTCCCCTGATGCCATCCAGTGCATCGACAAGAAAACGGGCCGAAAGCTGTGGTCTTCGCAAGGGAAGGCACCTTTTGAGACCCGCAATCAGAAAAACAACCGGATTCGAATCCATCATCGTGTCCGGCATTATAACTTTCGGGAAGCCACCTATTTCGAGGATCGCATCGGAGAACGAATCAGCGTATTTGCCGACACGGTTTTCAGGACCGAAGGGAATTGGGAGACAACGCCGACCCGGCGCAGAGTTCGAAAAGGAAACCGAACCACGTATATAACCGAGAGAAAAGGCAGCTATCTCTCGGCGTATGATGCGCGAAACGGGAAACGAAGGTGGACGGTCGGTGGCGGGCAAATGGGGGACAAAAAGATCCTCAGCGGCTGCCGCTTTATGAACGCGCCCGTCCCCTGTGGCCCTCATGCCCTCGTAGCAATCGAAAAAGCCGACGGTCTCTACATGGTCGCCCTCGACCCCAGAACCGGTGCCATAAACTGGCAGGAATTTCTCTGCGCTTACACCTCATCCCCTATCCCACCGAAAACCTCCGTCGGCGTAGCGGTTGACGCGGGCGAAGTTTATGTCGCCACTGGCAAAGGAGTGGTCTTCGCGCTCGACGGTGTTGACGGCCATATCCACTGGGCCAGCACTTACGAGGGCACTGCACCGGAAAGGACTGATCGGGCTCGCAATAACAGGAAAGCTCCCCCGTCTGCCCCGTCTGGCTGGACGGAAAACGCTGTATTCCCAACGGGACGGAATGTTGTGGTGATACCGGCGGATGCTTCCAGAATGCTTTTCCTCGACCGTTCATCTGGAGTCCTCCAACAAAAGAAACCTCGTCAGAACGCGGAGTCTCCCCTCGGCCTTGTCCAAAACAGCCTGATCGTTGCAGGGCAGGACTTTATCCGGGCTCACAACGTTCACAACGGGAAAGTGCGCTGGAAACGCAAGATCAAACCGCCCACAGGCCGGGGGCTGGTAGCGCGAAATCAGATACTCATACCGCAGAAGGACTCCATCGCTGTGTTCGCCACCGATTCCGGGAAACAAAAGTCCCGAATTCACGTGGGACTGACCCACGAAACCCCGATCGGAAACCTTTACTCCGACGGTAACCAGATCTACTGTGCCGGCCTTTCCCGGGTTTTCGCGCTTTCCTCAGGACAACGCCTTCTGGCTGAGCTGAATCAGAAGGTTGCCGATGAGAAAACGGCCGCAGCATATCTGGCAAGAGGAAAATTCTACTTTAAGACAGCCCGTTTTGACCGGGCCGTCCAGGACCTTCGCAGAGCGCACAATCTCGCCCTTAATGACCCTCGCCAGGTCCGGTTCAACAAACTCACGCAAAAGCTGCGGGACCTGCAATCGAAGCAAGCGGACATCCGGTCCCAACTCGCGTGGTTTGGTGATTCTTTCAATCGCGAGAGCCTCGGGCCAAATTACACCGTTGTGCAGGGGAACGCCGCGGTAACTGACGGCCACCTGAAGATGGAGGGTGGGCAGCAAATGGTTATCAAATTCAACAAACAGATCCCCGGCAACTTCTCCGCCGAATTCGATGGCTGGCAGCTTGAACGACCTTGTGATTTATCATTCAAACTCGATATCAAATCCCCCGATAAAACCATCAAGGAACTTTTTGCGCAATTCGGAGCCAACTGGAACGTGCGCAACATCCTGCAGTTTGACGGTCATCGGGTGTGTGTGACCAAAAACTACCTGATCGAAAAAGATAAAAAACATCACGTTAAACTGGTAAAAATCGGACAGAGCATCAAGATGTATGCCGATGGGCGGGAGATACTGGAATACGGGGGTGAAAAACTTCCCGCCTCATCTGATACTCAAACCACACTCCACTTTTATGGTTTTGGCAAGGAACATTTCTTCGACAATTTCGTCGTCAAGCGGCTTGACGAGGAAGGCCATCCTCTGGTTAAAAGCGGTGGTGGAGTGCCGACCGAACAGGAAAAAAAGCTGAAAGAAAAACTCGCCCGTTTGAAAGAAGAAAAAAGCCAAACCCAACAATCCCTGGAAAAGCTGCGTGAAAAGGGGTATGCGGACCTGGATGCCATCCGGGTGCCGCTGTTTGAAAGCCTGCTCAAACTGGCGAGCGAGTCACCGGAAAAGGCTCCCGAAATTATTCGAGAAGCGCGAGATCTGGCGCGTTCGGCCGAACAAAAAAGCCGGCTGCTCATGGTCGGCGTGCAGACAGCCATGATCAATGGGGACACAAAAAAAGCCGCCGGCAATTATGCCGAAATTATTGAACATGCAGGTTCCGATCTGATTCAGGCTGATCCGGAAAAACCCGCCCTCCGAGTGGCACCGCCACTGTGGGCCAAGATGAAACTTACAAAACTGGGAAAATCGCTCGGAGAAAAAGGTTTCCAGGTT
>JAGXLK010000762.1 GCA_018334735.1 Planctomycetota bacterium
CGTGTGCTCTTCCGATCTAGGAAAGAGAAAGAAGATACACCCCCACCGGGATGAACCCGGTGGTAGGTAACGGCAACGGACAGAAGACAGATGTCAGAAGTCAGAGGTCAGAGGTCAGAGGTCAGCGACGACAACGGCAAAGGCAAACGGCATAACGGATCAGAGCGTCAGAGGGCAGAGCTTCAGAGGACAGTAAGGAGGGTTAATTTGTTCACCGGCTAACGAGGAAACCAACACACGCGTTGGCTGCAGCCCCATTTAAATCGCGAATCCCCATCTGGTCACGTCAAATCCATACACGCGATGGAAATCGCGCATGTCCTGTTTTAGCTCCTCGTATATGAATTCTTTTTCCCCATCCGATAGAACCCGATCTCGGGGTGGAGATATTCTGTCGAGCACACGTTTGCCAAAATTCTTCAGGGATTCAGGTACGTGGGAGAAAAAGGTCCTGAAACCCGGTTGCCGAATGCTCTGTTCCAATCGTCCTGCAATCCTGGTACGATTAACGACTGTATAGCTGTCCGACAATTGGGCTTTCTCCAGGCCAAGAAAACCATGTACCTTCCGTAAGAGACCGGACGTCTCATGGGTCAACTCGTGAAAACCTACAACTAATATGTTTTTCATCGGGTAGTATTCCCGGTATTGCTCCAGCTGCATGTAATATTTGCTTATGTCAATAAGATGACGATCGGTAATCCTCAAAGACGTATATCCTTCACTCCGCATCGAATGAAAGTGCGAAACTATTCGATCGAATGGATTCCTCACGATGTAAATAAGTTGCGGTTTGATTCCATAATCAAACATGTTTTTGGGGACGCCGCCCTCAGAAGGGTACTTTGTGTAGCCAGTCGATGCTTCCAGGGCGTATTCATGTACGGAATCATCAAAATCCCAAAGCTTCCAATATCTTTCTACTTCTGTCCCATGATCCTGGCCCTGTGAGAAAAATTCCGGCTCTTTTATGGTGGCTGGACAAATCTCCGGATGCTCTTTCAGATAACGATAGAGGGAACTGGTACCGCTCTTCATTGCCCCGATAATGATCGCGAAGGCATCTGGGGGAATTACGTTGCTCATTTGATTTGCTGAAAAGAGGCCTAACAACTAACTCCAGTTCGTTATCAGTTCACTAACAACTAACAACTAACAACTAACAACTAACAACTAACAACTAACAACTAACAACTAACAACTAACAACTAACGACGGCATACGTCAACGACACTCTTCCAGTTTCTTCTGGATCAACTGCACGGGGTTTTCGAGCATGAAACGTACCGGACCCATGCGAAAGGCGTCGCCGTGGGACAAACTCGCTCTGTCTTCAATCCTTCTCTCCCCCATCACCGGAACGATGTTGCCTGCGCCGTTTTCCAATACCCATCCCCCCTCTCGTTGCAACAATCGAGCGTGAGGGCGCGTTCCGGGCTCCGAGCTCACCTCCACCAGGTTCTGCCGATCGCTTTTCAGATACCATTCCTCCTCGCCTGCCAGCACGATCTCGCGTCTGACGGGCCCCCGGTGAATGACGAGCTGCGGGCGCAAACGGTTGCGATCGTGATACTGACGGTCGCTCAGTGCAAGGGCTTTTGCGTATGCTTTGCAGACAAACGGCGAGAGTTCACCGGTCACTTTCTCAATCTCCCGCGCGGCTTCGAACCAGGCCGACGGCAGGGTTGGGTTGAGTCGCACGGCCGCACGGATCATCTCGATCCCCTCTTGCTCCTCGCCTGAATCCAACAATACCCGACCCAGAATGCGTTTGTACTTGGCTTTGAGCGGGTTCATGCGGGAGGCCCGACGGGCGGCGCTGCAGCTCTCGGACATCAAATCGTCGGCCGCGAACGGCGTCCCGGAGGCCGCCTTCAACCACGTCCTGACCTTGACGGCCTGCAATGCCCGCTGGTGCCACTTCTCGGGATCGCTCCGGATGAGCCAGCTGGAATTCCGGATCTGCCCGGGGTTGAGTTCCAGCATTTCACCGCACGGTTCGTCCCAGCGAACGCCTTCCAGTGCCGCGCGAAACAGACATAAAATCTTCTGCTGTTTCTCCAACCTTTCGTGCCCCCTGAGCGGACGGCCCATCTCGCGCTCTTCTTCCCCCCCGCTCAGTTCGGACCGGAGCCGGAAGATTTCTCCTTCCAGAAAGGCGTAATCCCGGGCCGCGGGGACGATACCGATCGACCAGGCGATGGCAATGCCGAACACCGGCAGGAGCACCAGCGCGCCCGTCACGTCGCCGAGTTTAATGTGGCGGGTTTTGCCCGGAGATACCTGGTTGACGAGCAACGTGCAAAAAACGAGCGCGGTGCCCCCGAGTGCAGGGATCCGGAAGGTGAATTCGGCGGTGGCGTGAAGCAGGAATGCGGCGATGCCGGCCAGCATGCCATACAACAGGAACCGACGTGTCATCTTCGAGCCGAGGAAGGATTGCAGCGCGATGAAACTCGCGGCCCAGAGTCCGAATGCGGCCAGATAGACGATCCACGGCGCGGCTTCCAGCAACTTCCACGATCCGACGTGGGGCGGGTTGAGGTTGCCCACGAAAAAATAATCGAGTGCCAGAGCGATT
>JAGXLK010000763.1 GCA_018334735.1 Planctomycetota bacterium
CGTCAATCATAGCATCTGCCTGCTCGAGACTGAGTGCCATCGGTTTTTCACTGATGACGTGACACCCGTTTTCCGCCGCACACACCGTGACTTCGGAGTGGTAACAGACGGGCGTGCAGACGGCCACGGCGTTGACGCCTTCCCGCTCGATCGCTTCTTGATGGGAACCGCACGGTTTGGCTTCCATCTCCTCCGCGAGAGTTTTGTTACGATCTTCCTGAGGATCGAACACCGAAATGACCTGAGCGTCGTCCCGGTTGTTCCAGGCACGGGCATACGCGGTTCCACGGGCTCCACATCCAATCACAGCAACTTTAAACCGTTCGTCCATTTGTCCATCTCCTGCGAACAGAAAGCAAAACGAATCACACAAACGATACGTATTCCGGCAGATCTGGCCCGAGAAGTGGGGACAGATAGTCTATAAATTCGGACGTTACACCGTTGCCATTTTGATCAAAAAACTCTTCCGGCTCGATTTTGCGCCGGGAGGAACCGATGGCGGAGCCCGGGGATCGTTTCAATGCTTCGAGCTGCCCGGCGGGCAGACGGTGGAGATCGATCAAATCTTCACTCAGCGCACCGCTAATACCGTATCGGGCTCCCAGCACATCTCCGATAACAGCGTGGTTCTCGCATTCCGAAATAATGCCATACAGGCTGCAGTTAAGGACGGCCGTAGGCCCTCCCCCGTGAACAACAAGCAGGTTGTTGCTTCCGCTTCTCATTATTCAGCATTTCCCCGATGAACCCGTGAGGCGCAAAACGTATCGCACATCTTCTTTTACTCTATTCATGGCCTCCCGGCTCACGCGCCACGGGTGGCCGTCATGACTGCCCGCTTCGATAGCCTCCCGCGTATACTCCACATACCGTGTTCGTATCAGCGTCCCGACATTGACCTTCGCAATTCCACGCGCGATACACGCCCTGACAACATCATCGTTCAGACCCGTTGTGCCGTGGAGAACCAGAGGAACAGAAGAAATCTCGTCCAGTTCGGCAAGCAGGTCCAGATGCACGTTGGGTTCAACGTCATAGAACCCGTGAGCGGTTCCGATACCGACGGCGAGGAAATCGATTTCGGTTTCTTCGCACATCCGGCGTATTTCGTCAGGATCAGAGAGATTTTCGCCCTTTTCGCCCGCCGAGTCGTCATCCTGCAGCTGGCCGACCTCGGCTTCGACACTGGCGTCCGTGGTGGAGGATTTTTCCACCACCTGGATGGTGTTTGCAATATTCTCGTCAACAGGCAGTTTTGATCCATCGTACATGACGGACGTAAATCCAGCTTCGACAGCTTCGGCGCAGATTTCAACGGATTTCCCGTGGTCCAGATGAACGGCCACCGGAACGTCCGTCTTTTCGGCCATGAACCGCATGTGCTGTGCGCAATACGGAAGCCCGCGGTACTGAGCGTTGGCGGCGTAGGCCCCGAGTATGACCGGCGCGCGTTCTTCTTCCGCCGTTTCCACGATCGCGCGTGTCAGACCATACGTCGCACCATTGGTGTTCAGTTGAGCGATGGCCCAACCTTCTTTTTGAGCCCGCTCAACGAGCGGAGCGCATTGGGAAAGGGACATGATTGTTACTTTCTAACTGTCTTCCTGATTTGGGCTTACAGAAAAATAAGGTAGCTCAGACCGAGAAGCACCTGCATTGTAATGACGCCGTAGCGCATCCATTTGCTCGGCACTTTGTCGAGAATGAAGATTCCGATCAGACATCCCCCAACGGCAGCTGCGATTCCGGTTGTGCTCAGCAAAGCCAGCTTTCCATCCATAAGGCCTAAACTCGTAAGGGATATCAGGCGAACGATGGCCGCGAGGCAGAAAAGAAGTTGAAGCGAAGCAACGTATTCAACATGGGGCAGTTTCTGGGTGGTCAAGTACGCAATAGCAGGCGGCCCACCGGTATTGAACGCTCCTCCGAGCAATCCGGAAAAAACCCCCAGCGGGAATCCCGCATAAGCCCTGTGCCACGGTCGATCGCTCAGTTTCGGGTGGAGAGCATAAGCGGCGCTTCCGAGCAACAACACACCGAGACCAATTCGAATAGCCGACACCGGCGCCGATTGCAAAAAGTACGCACCAAAAGGCACCGCAATCAGACTCCCCACAATGAGAATCCCGATCCGGTCGATCCGTATGTGCGATTTGAGTTTGGCGAGCATCGTTCCGGTCAGAGCGATATTGGCCAGAAGCGGCAGGATCGTCGCCGTTTTTACGTCCGGCGCTATCCACCCGAGAAGTCCAACCGAGACGAGTCCAAAACCAAAACCCGCCGCGCCCTGAACAATTCCGGCGAACAGCATCGTCGCCATGATCATCGCGATTGCCGATGCAGAATCCATCAGTCGATGCCCCCTATCGACACATGTTTGGTCTCAAGAAAAGCGTCCAGGCCTTCCTGTCCCAACTCGCGCCCGATACCGCTCTGTTTCATCCCTCCAAAGGGGCAGATGCTGGTGGAGGGAACGGCATCATTTATCCCGATCGTGCCGGCTTCGAGCCCTTCACCCAGGCGAAAAGCGCGGCCAATATCCCGGGTGTAAGCGTAAGCCGCAAGACCAAATTCGGTG
>JAGXLK010000764.1 GCA_018334735.1 Planctomycetota bacterium
CCATTGGTAGCTCAGAGGATCCGGATAATATCTGAGCAGATACCAGCCCCAGAAGTCGACACTCTCTTCGCTTTGGGAAGCCATTTCTGCAGGACTGTTGATACACCAGCTGCAGGTGCTGCCCGGAACCTCCTCTTTATACGTGAGCTGGACACGTCCGTCAGCATAGAGCAGAGGCGTCCGGTCACCGTGGCCCGGGTTGTAGTAAAACGCCCGGCCGCTGGTATATCCCCAGTTCCCCCACGCTTCTCCCATCAGTACAGTTTTTGATTTCACCTGACCGAGGGAGGCGTGAGGACCGGGGAGCTGGTAATTCCGATTGTTGTGTGTCGACACGCCATAAAGGCTCAACCAGCCGTTCATTCGGTAGGACCCCACCCCCCAGTAACTCACCCACGTCGCCACGTTTGGCGCGCCCCAGACCGAGTTTGGAACCCGACTGTTAACATCCGGTACACGTTTGTACGACGGGCAATAAAACTTAAGTTTATGAAGGTTCTCAGCGACCTCCCAACCCATTGACTGCGGATGAGGTTTCAGGGTGCGACGATTTTTGAATACACTTACGTAATGGGCTTCCAGATAGGGAGCGAGGGCAAAATCCCATCCCTCCAAGGCATCGGAACTCTGCGGATTACCATGGGCCCGTCGGGGCAGAAAATTGTTATTATCAAGGGCGTACATCTGGTGCGCCTGTCCCATCTGTTCAAACTTGGCGATACAGGTTACGGTCCTTGCGGCCTGGCGCGCTTTTTCCAGCGCCGGCATCAGCATCGCGGCCAGGATGGCGATGATGGCAATAACGACCAGGAGCTCAATAAGCGTGAATGCCCGTATCCAGCAGCTTTCACCCACTACCGATACTTTCGTTGATTCCGATTCAAACACAATCCGCCTCCTTGTGCTCGATCCGCATAGACTTCAAGATTAAATACTATAAATATTCTACAGCGTTGTGGTGAGTCTGTCAAATATTTTTTGCAGGGGTGGCGGGATTTTTCGGCCCAAAACAGCCCCGTATCAGACGGACGCCTTCCCTCAAAAAGTCTCCCTATAATTTCCCCCCTCTCCCTTTTCCCCGGACACCGTGGACTCCCCACGGCGCGCAGGTCATTTTTCAACGTGCACTATTGTGGTCTGCCGGCTTTCTTCCCCCCGCCGTTTCAACCCAATAAAGGGTTCATATATCAGTTGGCAGGACGGCGAATGAAGGCAGCTGAAAGTCGTCGACACCCCGGGATTATGTGTGGAAATGGAAAAAGTGGGCTGAAAACCCACCACAAAACTGCTGCCTCTTGCGGCACGAGACACTTCCCGCAAACCAGGGATGTCGGCGGCACCGGGCCGTGTGGATGTCCCGCGCGCCAGTGGCGCGCTGTGGATTGCGGTGTGTTTAAACGGACCGACGGGACGTTTTACTCACCGCTGTGTCGTTCCGCCTTGCGTCCGATACCGTGACATCTCATCCAAAGACAACGGAGAACCGCAACAACGAACGACAACGACATAGCGGCGAAGAATCGCCGCACTCCACAGCCGGCTTCGCCGGCGGGTTCCACATAATCGCTGATTGTGGTTGCGTCCCACGGCGGCGAACATCTTCAGTAACCCCGGAATCTCGGCGGCACCGGGCCGTGTCCAAACCTACAGCTCTCGGGGATTTTTCATCAGTTGCCCGCCTCAAGCCTCTGACGAGCTCAGCTGAACTCGAGTCTCAATTCCCCGTGAGCGGACTGGACTTCAGAACCGCTCCCGCGGGGCTGGAGTTCAGAACGCGGGCAGTTTCGTCCGAGTTGCCATTTTCCATTTCGTCCGCCTCAAGTCCCGCTTCCTCCGCCATGGCGGACTCAGCTGAACTCGAGTCTACACGCCACTGAGCAAGCTGGAGTTCAGAACGCGGTCCGAAAACCTGTGGTTCCGCGGCAGAGCGCTGGCGCGGTGTTTGGCAAGCTCCGCAGTTGGGTGGGCGAACGACAAACGGCAGGTCCGGCTCGGCGATCCGGGCCTGACGACCCGGTCCACAGGCTGGAGAGCCTGTGCTACATGGGGCTCTTCAGCTTCCGCCGCTTTCCGGCGACGAGACACGGTGGTGCAATGTCTGCGAGATACATTGGAGAAAAAAGGGCCTTCAAAGACAGGCCCAATGGCATTGCCTCCGGTTGCGGTCCCCTGGTCAAATACGCCAGTCCCCTCGCCTCACTTGAAATCATCTTTATAGCCCGGATGCAGGTATGCGCCCCAGTGCATGAAGCTGTATCGGCTCCGCGTGTGTCCTCCACCTGCAGCGGTAATGTAACCGGGCCGCCCATACACAGCATGATCCGTAACATAAGATTTTCCAGCATGTCCGTCGGCATGAATGATCGGTGAATACAGATCGCCATGGTTCGGGTTGTAATACATCCTGCGGAATGAGGCGAACATATTCTTGCCGTAGCCCTCACCCGCGAGAATCATTTTGCTTGCGGAACGAAGATCGTGCATTTTGGCCAGTGGCTTGAACTCATTGACCCAGTTACTCGAAGCGGGAAGAGATCCGATCCAGTCGTTCACGCGGTATGACCTCACATTATTGGAATT
>JAGXLK010000765.1 GCA_018334735.1 Planctomycetota bacterium
CGCGCAAAACGCGAAACGAACCTGTGTTGGGGCCGGTTGGGTCACTCTCCGGGCTGTTCTCGTAGTAGTCATCATCGTAGTAGTCGCGGCACCATTCACAAACGTTCCCGTGCATGTCATATAAGCCCCAATCGTTGGCTTTTTTCTGGCCCACCGGGTGGGTCTTTGAATTGCTATTATCGTCATACCATGCGTAGTCGCCAAGCTGCCTCTTGCTATCACCGAAACAATACGCCGTCGTGTTTCCCGCACGGCATGCGTATTCCCACTCGGCCTCCGTCGGCAGGCGAACCCTCCGGCCCGTCCTCTGGCTCAGTTTCTTACAAAATTCTGTCAGATCGTTCCACGAAACCGTCTCCACCGGGTTCTGTTTACCGTCAAAGTAAAAAAAGGAGGGATTCTCTCGATTCTCTCCCATCACCGCCTGCCACTGCTCCTGCGTCACTTCCGTTACGCCCATATAAAATGGTTTCGTGATCCGAACCGTATGCACCGCTTTCTCGTCGTCGTCTCCACTGTTGCTGCCCATCTCAAACTCCCCCGCCGGGATCAGCACCAGTTTCATCGTCACCCCATCATCAAGGTCAAGCTTTTTCACCACGGGGATGTCTAAAGATTTCGCCGTCTCCTGCTGGCGTCTTTTTGCTTCCTCAGCGTCAAAAGGCCATTCGGTATAGATACTTATCCCCGCCACAACCAAAACCGCCAGAACTGTCAACGATATTGCCTGCCTTCTCATTTTTGGCTCCTTATCCCTTGAGATTGCGAAAACTGTCGATTTCATTTTACCCGCCGCCCATGCAACCTGTCAAGCCCGTAGCACACGACAAAATGACACGCGATTAAATGTATGATGCCAGAGCCACGGACCGCAACCGCAGATGATTTGCCGACGGCAACATCTCGTGCGGGTGGAATTATTCCGCCGCCAGCTCACGCAGCCTCTCCCCGTTCTGCCGGTTCGGGCTGGCTCTATTGATTATGGACCTACTTGGACAGTGATATAACCACACGAAATCCGGGATCGAGAGCATAGGGGTACTCGCTCCATCTTTCTCATCACAGCGCACGGCATTCTGGACAGGCGTAATTCTATTTGTTAACCTGATCATCGAACGATATTCATTCGTTGGGGAGGAACAACATGAAGAAACGCAGCAGAAATATCGCTCTTTTTGTGCTGATTGGGTTGTGCCTGGCGATCTTTGGGGCAGCGACTACGGTGAGCAAAAAAGATTTTGATGATCTCCGCATGGCAGTTGCGAGACTACGAACACGAGTCATCAAGCTCGAAGATCGCGTGGAAGATCTTGAAAAAGAAGAACAGGAGGAGACAAAGGCGGCAAGAACGCCGGAAGAAGATCACGATTCGTTTGAAACTGAAAAAGCGGTCAAGGCTGACGAAGAAGACGCCGAGATGAAACAGATAAAGACCCCCCTGAAGAAATGGCAATCGCTCGTGCCTGAGAAACACAGATGGACTCTTAAACGTGGGCTTCACGGTCTTAAGCCTTCAGGAGGAGGTGCCGTAAAAACGGCCACTGAGGATGAGAATGCGCTCACCATTTATCCGCAAACGTTGGGGAAGCGCTTCAAAATAACGGTCAAAATCATAAGTAAAGGTGGGGGCGAATATATTGGTGTCGTGCAAAAGCCATACGGCAGGGGACGCGTAATTGGCAGACTCGTGAAACTGACACCGGGAAAACACGCGATCACGATTGAGAAAGAAGGTGAGAGGAAAGAGGTAAAGATCTCATCTAACGGGAAAACGTCGCCCCCTGACGTTGAAATAGGAGGCGAAGATGGGCCATTTTACTTCGGGATCTGGTCGCCGAAAAGCTGCACTATGTACATGAAGGACCTGGTGATCATGTCGAGCGATTGAACTACGTTTTTAACCAATATCTCTGCATCCTTTTCGCATATTCTATCTCGTCACTCATTCTGTGTCACAACAACTCGGAATCCCCCCGTCCTGAAGTTGTCTGAATAAGCACGATTGAAATAATATCGCGAAGCTGAGCGGCACAGGGAGGCCCCCCGCCGCCAGGAACCACCGCGCTTGACACGCTTTCCTTTTTCCTCCGGACCCTTTGGGTCTGCAGAAGGGCTATTCTTGTAGTAGTCCTCCGCATAATAGTCGAGACACAGTTCCCATACGTTTCCGTGCATGTCGTAAAGACCCGCCGGGTTGGGTTTTTTCTGCGCAACGGCATGAGGCTTCCTGTCACTGTTTTTCCCGAACCAGCCGTATTTTCCAAACAGCTCAGGATCATCCCCAAAAGAGTATGCCGTTTGCGTTCCAGCGCGGCATGCATATTCCCATTCGGCTTCCGTTGGCAAACGGAACTTTTTACCAGTTCTGCGGCTCAGTTTCCTGCAGAACATCATAGCGTCTTTCCAGGAGACAAATGTTGCCGGCCCATTCTTTGAATCGGGAGTGTGTTTCTTTCCCTCCCACGGAGTCGTTCCCATGACTGCCTCCCACTGTGCTTGAGTGACTTCTGTCATGCCCATATAGAAGCTTTTCGTTATTTTCACACGGTGACGTGGCTGCTCATCCGCCTGGCCCTCC
>JAGXLK010000766.1 GCA_018334735.1 Planctomycetota bacterium
GGGATGAGCAGGGTACGATACATTAGGCTCTGTCTGAGACTGCCGTCTTCGAACAAAGCCGGCCGCGAATACAGTCGCTCGAATCCGGATCCGCATTTTCAGACAGAGCCTGATGCACAGCCGGTTGAGGAAATTATGTGTTTTCTCAATACAGCGGGAGTTGTGTATGTCTTTTGCTGCCAGAATTGTGCTGCTGTTTTTTGTTTTGCCGATGGTGGTTCTCGGGGCAAAAAAGGATTTCGCGGATGCTATTTTATTCGAAGATTACTCGCCGGAGAACCTCTGGCGCGCTGCCAACAGTACGGTTGATGTCGTGAATGCAGAGGGCGGCGAGGTCAGCTGGCGCTGGCATATTGAGGGGGGAAGTGAAGCTTTCCTGTGGGTCAGCGAAAAAGCGCCCTTCCACGATGTCATGCCGCGGTATGATCGATTCATCTATGATATCAAATTTTCCGATGGGCGTATCGATCGGGTCTGGCCGCGCACCCGGGGGCTGATGCCATCGCCGAAGCCCGACATGACAGGGGAGTGGAATCTGTTTCACTTCACGCATCCGCATGGCCAGTGGATAACCTACCAACAAAGATTTGATGACCCGAGCTGGAACGGTTCCAGCGCTTCTCCCATCCCCGATGGGGTGAAGATAGATCGGTCCCGGGTGCTGAGTTTTACATGTTTGCCTAAAACAACCTCGGTTACGGTCACACTGCGGAACTGCCGTCTTGTTCGCGACCGGATAAGGGTTCACAAGCCGTATCTCACGCGGCCGGTCGGCTGGCCTGTATTGAAAGAGGGGCAAAATGGGCAACGATATTATGCGACACCGTATTTTGTGAAGAACGTTTCGGATAAGAAGACGACAGTTCTGCCGAAGATCCGTTCGGCGCACGAACATTTCGATGTGCGCGTTGAGCCGCAACGGGCGGGGCTCAAACCGGGCGAGACCTGTCGTTTCGAAGTGCATGCCAGCGCCGTTCAAAACCGCGAGAGCCCGGTTGGGACTCAGGAGACTGCTGTCGTGTCCTTCGTGCCGGAGGATTCACCGGAACTCGCATACCGCACGGAGACATTTTGCGCGGTTCCCCTTCCGGGAGATTTTCCCCGAGCCGTGGTTTTGACGCCTGAGGAACGGGAAGAACTGAGACAAAAAGGGGAGAAGGCCGTCGACGAGGCTGTGAGGTTCTGGATGGGGCTCTCCCTGGAGGATCAAACGGAAATTCCCGGCTGGGTCGGTGGGACCGTTGTGTGGGGGATGCCGTGTCGCTGTGAGAAGTGTGAAAAGGGCGTAATGAAAGTGAGTTCGAAGTGGCTTCACGTTGAGTGTAACAACCCGAAATGCGATCACGCCGAATATCATACGCGGAAAGCCGATGCGCTCTGGATTGCCACCTGGTGTTCCATCCACCAGCGCGGTCCGTCTCCGCTGGCCCTGGGACGTGCCTATGTGGCGACGGGCGAGGAGAAATACGCTCAAAAAGCCATAAGCCTCTTAAGTTTGCTGGCTCGCCATTATCCCCATTTGCCATGGCATCACAGTCAGCATCCAAAAGGTTCCACCTATCCGGCGCCGCCGGGTCCCGGCATCTGGGCCAACGGCGCGAGCAGTCGCTGGGCGAGCACACCCACCTACGGAACCAGTTTCATGGTGCAGGATCTGGCCCGGCTCCATAACATGATCGCCGATTCACCATCCTGGACCAATTATCAGAGAAAATTGGTCCACCGTGGGTTCTGGATACCCGTTGCCACGGAGATGGCGAAAATTGTGCCGGGTCTTTCGAACATGAACGATATCATAAATGCCGATCTCGTGCTGGCGGGCCATAGCACGCGGGATGCGAATATGATACATCGGGGAACCCGATCTCCGAGCGGCATACTGTCTCGCCTTCAGGACATCAGTCCGGATGGTTTCAGCAGCGAGGGAGCACCGCTGAATTATCATTTTGCGGCGATGCATGAATGGCTGCCGTCACTCAAATATATATCCAACAGCGGCCTGCCCTGGGGTGACGTGCGAGACCGGGTGCTGGCGGCGCTGAAGATGCCGCTTCTCAGGGCTTCGCTCGCGGGAATAGCTTATTGCACGGGAAATTCCGGCCGGGCATGGCACGGGGTCGATCTTGAGAACAGGATGTTTGAACTGGCGGAGGACATTTTCCCGAAAGAGGAGTGGGCCCGAAAACGCTCCTATAGCCCCGACCCGAAAATATTCAGAGATGCCGGTTGGGCTATTCTCCGTTCGGGTAAGAAAGCTGATCAACAGGTCCAGATCGATATCGATTACGGGCGCTCTCATGGGCATGGCGATCTGGACCGCATGAATCTGGGACTCCAGGCGTTCGGCGTGCCGCTGAGCGCCGATCCGGGGAGCAGTTACAATTTCAATACCGCCGCTACGAAAGGGCCCGCGATCAAGAGCATGACGGGGCCTTTTGCGCATAACACGGTTGTTGTCGATGGCAAACATCAGTTGCGTGGTGGGGGGAGACTGATATGCTGGCAAATTAATCGGGATTACCAGGCTTTTTGCGCGGAAGTGAAAGGAATTTATCCGGGCGTTAAGTGGCGACGCCAC
>JAGXLK010000767.1 GCA_018334735.1 Planctomycetota bacterium
TTCCATATGGAACCGCGGACCTGACCGAAGCAACGGGCTACCCGGGTAGCCCGAGGATTGTCAGCCCAAATCATCCCCTTATAGATAGCCTTGAGGCGGAGGGAGCCGATATAACCCGCTCGCAGTTCTCGTCATGTTCAAAAATACAGCCTTCAGAATCCGCACATGTTATGCTTGGCTTCCCGGGCGACCATCCTGCCCTCGTAATCGGGGGGCCCGGAGAGCGGGTGGCCGTTTTCAGTGGGAGCCTCACCGGACGCTCAAGTGACCTGGCGAGGCGTCCAGAATTCGTTCCGTTCTGCCAGGAGCTCGTTCTCTCGCTCGTGCCCGCATCGGGGGGACGAATCGTTTCCCACAGCGTTGGAGACCACGTGCCGATCCGCGTCCGGCCCTCACCGTGGCCAACGCGTATCACTGTGGAACCCCCGGGGCAGGCGCAGCCAATCCGGGTGATGCCAGGAGCTAACCCCAAGAAACGGATATTCTGGAATACCGACGACCTGGGGCGCTACCGCGTTAACTATGAGCGTCGCAAAGACAAGTGGCACACCAGCTTCTTCATCAACCCCGATCCGGACGAGAGCGACCTGCACCGAATCTCTCAAGCCGACGTGCAGAACTACATCTCAGCCGGATTGATCAAGGTCCACGCCAACACTTCAGAAGCCCAACGGGGTCTGTTTGGCTCGGGCAAGGGCTGGAAAAATATAGAGCTTGCTCCCTTTTTGATAGCAACTGTTCTGCTCCTCTGTTTCTGCGAGCTTTTCTTAAGCAATCGGCTGTATGGATCCTCGTCGGAAAACAGGGGATGAACCCCAAAATCCACCCGTATTCGCTTCTGTATTATCGCCCAATCGCAAGTGCGCAGGAAACCTCCCGCCAAAAAAGCACAAAACGGCCGTTTTACACCTTTTAGAGGGGCGTTTTTCCCACCTTTCCCGCTTGATAATTACCCCCGGTATACTGTACTATATATATAGAGGGAAGGCGTGTCCGTGGCACATATGCCAACCCATCCCTGATGCCTGTTAAACAGACCCATTATTCTCGCGAGTTCTCTGTGCAAAACATCGTCGAAAACCTGTGCAAAAGATGTCAGCACATTGTTGATAATCCGACAAAGTTCGTTCAAAAAAAAGGGGTTTTAGACTTTACAATTGTGTCTCTTAGAGATAACACCGTTTGGCACACCCCTTCGCAATGTTTTCGACAGGTTTTCGACAATTATTATTACCAACAATCCACCGCTAAATACGTTTCCGGAAACATCTTGCAGGCATCGTCCTTATCAATCGTCTCTTTGAACCTTCTTATTATTATTACTGCTATCTTTTATTTATAAAGAGCTAATAAGAAAAAGAACAATAAGACTCACTCAGAAGAATACAATATCCTTGCTTGACACAGATCCAATTTTGGGGAGATGCTCATGAAATTTGCTGCAGATTGTGAAGCCTTGCATGATGCCTTTCAACATGTTGGTAGCATCATCACATCGACCATCGCTCGGCCCATCTACCAAAACGTAAAAATTGAAGCCAGCGAAGAGGGTGTTTTCCTTTCGGCAACTGATCTAGAGGTAGGACTACGAATCCAGGCCCAGAATGTTGAAATTGAGGAGGAAGGAGCCGTCCTTACCCCTTACAGTCGTATTTCGCCCATTTTGCGTGCGACACCGGATGAAAGGATAACGCTGGAAGGAGACGCAAGTTCCGTCACTCTTAAAGCTTCGGACGGTCAATTTCACATGGTGAGCGAGAACCCCGAAGAGTACGCGGATATATCAAGGCTTTCTGAAGATAGCGTCATCGAAGTCGATCCAGCGGTTTTACAGTTTATGGTGGATAGGACTACTTTTGCAGCCGCTGATGAAAAGGGGCGGTATGCACTGAACGGAATATTAGTATTGGTTGACGAAGATGGCAATTTTGAGATGGTAGGAGCTGATGGGGCACGGTTAGCGAATGTAAAAAAGAAGGTCAGTAATCCAGAGGGACAAACCGTTGATTGCATCATAATGAAAAAGGGCATACAACAGGCTGCGCGCCTGGCCCTGTTGAGTGAAGAACCGCTTCGATTTCAGGCGACAGATAATCAGTTTTTTGCTGAAAATGGGCGTGGTCGGCTTCGGTGCCAGCTGGTAGAGGGACAGTTCCCTAATTACCATGAGGTAATACCGCGGGAAAACAAATTTAAAGCGGAGCTCCCTACAAAAGCAACGTTGAATGCCCTGCGGCGAGCTTCATTTATGACATCCGACCAGACGCGCGTGGTGGATTTCACCCTTTCGGATGGTTTGTTAGTCCTGAGTTCTCAGTCTCCTGATCTTGGGGACGCGGAAGTGAAAGTTCCGATTGATTACGATGGGGAAGAGCGAGAGATTGCGTTCAATCCGGAGTATATAGAGCAGGTACTTGAGGTTGTAGACAGAGAGAGCGTGAAGATGGAGTTTAGTGATCGGGGATCCCCGTGTGTGATCCGTTGCGGGGTGGACTATGTATATGTTGTTAGTCCGGTTGTGCGTGAAGAGGCTGAGAAATGACTTTTGGTGATACGGTTCGGTACAGCCGCTCGAGCG
>JAGXLK010000768.1 GCA_018334735.1 Planctomycetota bacterium
CCCAGTTGATCTTGTATTTCGGTTTTCTGAAGAAACCGTTCGCAGATGAAACCTGATTGATCCGCCATCCGGGGATCATTTTGCGGAA
Source organism: Planctomycetota bacterium (assembly GCA_018334735.1). The sequence goes on from JAGXLK010000768.1 coordinate 89, forward strand.
AGGGGAGGCGTTGTATTCGAAATGGATCGTGCGGGGTTCAGTCAGCTCAAACGGTTCCCCGTCCTCCGGTGTACCGATGATGTTGTTGCGCAAAATGATGGTATTGTCCTCGCGCACGAGAGCATGGGCGGTGATTTCGTTCTTCGGCACCCAGCCGCGGTCCGTGTTGCCGGTCCAGAGCATTCCCCGTTTTTCGGTTCCGACCCACAGATTGGACATGAAACTGCCGACGGTCATTCCGGTCCCTCCGAGGCCGATATCGTCTTTTGTGCTCCAGACCTGTCCTTCGCCGTCCGGCACGCGGCCGATCGTGCGGGGACAATAATTCCCTTTGCCCATGCAGGCCATGTGGAGTCCGAGACTGTCGTCAAGCGGGAATTCCAGTCGCAGGCTTTCGATTCGGACAGGGTCGTCTTCCGGGGCGCAGGTCAGATGCAGGAAGACCATGCCGTCCTGCTCCATGTGACCCGTAACCGAGAATTCGACTCCGGCCGCGGAGACCGGCGATTGGCTTTCGAAATCGACGCGCCAGGATTCTTTGTCCTTTATCTTCAGCTTGCCATCGGTCGGAACGCGGACCGTTCTACCGTCGATCTGCAGGACGATCCGGGCGGGCGCGCTGAGGACGTTTCCGCCGTTGGATTCGAGCCGCCGGGGCATTCCCAGGACATCGAGATGGTAGCGGCGGCGGGTGGGAGATATGACGGTTCCGTTTTCCGATTCAACCGTGAGCGCTTCGAAAGGTTTCAGAAGGCGGTGGGTGTTCCCGATATCGTTGTCCCACCATTTGGCGAACGCTTTTGCCTCATCCTTTTTCTGGAAACCCATGCCTGTCTTGCTGATGAGCTCTTTGCCGTTTTTGTCGACCAGCGCCAGGCGGACTTTGTATTTGCCCGGTTTGAGATCGCCGAGGTCGAGCAGTTTTTCGTAGCGGTAATAGGAATAGGTTTCGGACCGCCCTTCGGCGATGATTTTCTTGGGTTCATCGGCGCGCATCACTCTGTAGGTCATCGCGGCCGGCTCGGTCCCCTCGGGGATCTTAGCATCGAGAGTGTCGCCGGTGAGGAACAGTTTGTTCCGGGCGGGATTGAATTTCCGTCCGGTCACGAAATCGACCGTACGGGGTTTTGCATTCAGGTAGCTTTTCTTCCGGGGCCGGAACAGGACGTTGTATTCGTAAATTGGTTTTGCGTTGGGCTGCCCGGCCGGCGCTATGTTGACATGGAAAGCGGAGAGGATCCCCTGGGCCCACTGTTTTTTCTGTTTGTCGTAGCTTAGCCCGGAGAGATCTTTTTTGGCTTTGAATTCGATCTTGCCGCCGGCAGGCACGGAGATGGTTTCGGTCTTTTTGAAGGCAATTTTGACCTTTTCTTCCTTTTCGGCCGGTGTGCCGGGTCCGACCTGACCTTTGGGACCGTGCACGACGCGCGCTCGAAGGTTGACTTTTTGGGCTTTATCGGACGGGTTATGGATTGTGATGCGGAAATCGAGTTTTTTGTCGTGCAGACCGCTGAGCTTATTGACGTGCACGTACGGTTCATTTTCCGTGAACACACCACGGGGAAATCCGTGATGTTCGAGGTGGCCGGAGGCGGAGTAGATATCGAGCCACTGCCATCCGGGGTTTTTGAGGTCGGCGGCCAGCAGCATGTCGATTTTGTCCCCCGGTTGATGTTCTCGGGGCATCTGCAGGTCCTCGAGATCCATTGCAATTTCCTGATCCCACCATTTTTTGCCGTCCTTTTCGTAGATATTGTTGGCGATATCCATGGTGGGGCGCCAGTTGAACATGTTCTGCCCGATGGACGGATAGACTTTCATGTACTCGCCGGCGCCGAGGGAGTTGATGATGAATTTCATGAACGAGAGCGCTTCGCCTTCCTGGCGGTTGCGCCCGTGGAGGTAGAGTCCGTATTCGTAAGAGTCGTCGTATACGACACCGGTGGTGTACTTTTTCCGTTTCCCTTTCCAGAGCCGGTGGCCCGGGAGGATATCGGATCGGGCGGCGATATAGAGATGCTGCGGGTCCCATGCGACCCAGAAAATGACGGGTCGTTCCCGGAAACGCCGCTTGCCCGTCTGGACCACACCCGTGAGCCGCACGGCCTGGCTCCATTCTTCTTCGTGGATCCGCCCGTCGATTGCGGGTTTCTTTTGGATCCGGGGGATGTTGAAATCGGGGATGACCGCTTCTTTTTTCTTTTTGGCCGTCTGGGCGTCTGCGCGCGCGGTGATGAGAACGAGAAGCAGGGCGAGCGGGATGGTAACTTTTCTGATTTTCATGCGTTCCTTTTTCTCCTGAATGGCCACAAAAGAGACAGTGAACCGTTCAATGTAATTCATCTTCAAAAACCGCTCTCCCAAGCGACATCTCCGGGGGTGTTTTACCGCGGCGCTGGTTGTCCATGAGGTTGAGAGCTTCTTTGAGCAGAGCGCGGATGTTGAATCCCAGGCGTATCACATCAGGGTCGGGCGGATTCGGATCAGGG
>JAGXLK010000769.1 GCA_018334735.1 Planctomycetota bacterium
GAGTGTGCTCTTCCGATCTGGGGAAAATTCAATTGAATTGTTATTCACACTTCCGGTAACGGGCGCGCAGGCCGTTCTGGGGAAATTTTTTGCGGCCTGGAGCGTGATAGCGCTGGCGCTTGTTCTTACCGCCCCGATGCTGTTTACGGTTTGCTATCTGGGCAATCCCGATCCCGGCCCGATAATCACCGGCTACATTGGTTCGTTCCTCCTGGCCGGAGCCTATCTCGGAATCGGAGGGTTTTTCTCAAGCCTGACCCGCAATCAGGTTATTGCTTTTGTTCTTTCGGTTGTCGTCTGTGCGCTGTTCCTCTTCGCGGCGAGTCCTACGGTGCTGAATTACCTGCGCGGCATGCTCCCGATGGGGCTCGTGGAAGCTGTTGAGAGCCTCAGTTTCCGAACCCGATTTGAGTCGATTCAAAGAGGCATAATTCGGGTTCGCGATATTCTGTACTTTGTGTTTCTGACAGCTGGCTGGCTGTGGGCAACCGTTGTGGCGCTTGAGGAAAGGAAGGCTGCAGGATGAAGAAATTGAAAACATACATTGGAGTTGTCTGCATCCTCGTTATCACCGTGTGCGCGATCCTCATCGTACAGAAAGGGTTGCCCCGGACGGGCGTGGACTTAACTGAGAACAAACTCTACACGCTTTCCAAAGGCACGAAGAATATTCTTTCCGATCTGAAGCAGCACGTGAATCTGAAACTCTGCTATTCCCGTACTGCGGCGATGAAAGGTCCGGAGCAAATCCGGCAATATAACAACTATTTTGTCTATGTCCGGGATCTGATTGAGGAGTACGTCCAGCGTTCGGGGGGGCGACTCACATATACTGTCATCGACCCCCGTCCTTTCAGCGACGAGGAAAAAGAAGCCATTGATGCCGGGGTGAAACAATTTCCACTTTCCGGGAATGAGAGTTTCTTTTTCGGGCTTGTGGCCGAGACGGAATTGGGGAAAAAGGAGGTCATTCCGTTTTTCGAGCCCGGTCGGCAGCAGCTCGTGGAATATGACATCTCGCGGGCCATCGTGAACGTCACTCGTCGTCAGAAGAAAAAAATCGGTGTGCTGTCCTCGCTGGATGTTGCCGGTGCCGATCTGTCGCCCTACATGCGGCAGATGATGATGCAACAGGGGCGCCGCCCTCCCGAACCCTGGACTATTGTCGAGCGGCTGAAAGAAGAATACGAGGTGACAGGCGTCGACGAAGAAACGGATGAAATTGCAGATGATATCGATTTCCTGATGGTCGTCCACCCAAAAGATCTGCCCGAAAAGGCCCTTTTTGCGATCGATCAATACGTCATGAAGGGGGGACGATTGCTGGTCTTTGTCGATCCGTTCTGCTTTAGCGATCAACCCGAGCAAAATCCCAGGAATCCGATGGCCGCGATGCAGCAGAAATCTTCGTCCGGGCTCAACAGTTTGCTGAGACAGTGGGGGGTGGAGATGGAGATGGAAAAATTTGCGGCCGACCGCAACCTCGCGCTGAAAGTGCCCCCGAGGCGTAACTCTCGGCCCCAAACGCTCTTGACCTACCTGGAATTGAGCGAAGGTAATTTTAACGAGAACCAGGTCATCACCGCGCAGCTCGACTCTCTTCGCATGCTGTTTGCGGGAGTTCTCAAGGAAGTCGAGCAGCCGGACGTGAGCGTTACACCGCTGATGTACACAACTCCCGAAGGCAACGAGTGGACTCCTACCAACCCGATGGAAGTGCGAATGCTCGACGCGGGTGCGATCCGCCGGGGTTATACCCCCGGAGACGAACCCGTGATGCTGGGATGCTACATCGAAGGAAAACTGAGGACAAATTACCCCGACGGCCCGCCGGTAACTGAAGAAGAAGAGCCGGAGGAGAGCGGAGAAGAGACGGATCCAGAGGCGGAAAAATCCGATACAGAGAAGGAGCCCGAAGAGGCCGAAGAAACCAAAGAGCCTGAGGTGGTCCAGGTCGCTTCTCCGGAAACCGCAGTGCTGGTTTTCTCGGATGTCGATATGATCTCCGATATGATTGCTTACCAGGATACTTTCTTCGGGAAAAGCGCGATGGGGGACAACCCTGCCCTTGTGCTGAACTCCGTTGAATTCCTGGCCGGTAACCGCAATCTTATCTCCATTCGGTCGCGGGGCAAGTTCCAGAGGCCATTCGAAGTGGTGGATAAAATCGAGGCAGAAGCTGAGGAAGCGACGGCCGAACAGGTCGACGCTCTGGAGAAAAAAATCCAGGGATATCAGGCCAAGCTGCAACAACTTGCCAGCACCGGGGGAGATGGAAAATTGCTCCAGAGCCAGGCTGTGAAAGAGCGACAAAAAATTTACACGGAAATAAGTAAAGCCAAGAGACAACTGCGAAAGCTCAAAGCTGACGAACGCAAGAAGATAGAATCGTTGAAAGCGAGTCTCCAAACCCACAATATGGTCTGGGCGCCGGCCGCGGTGCTGTTGATAGCACTTGTTCTCGCGGTTGCACGCTATCTCCAGGCCAAACGTTACGCTGCAAGGAGGGGACAATGATATCCGATGTGAAGCTTACTATTCTGGCGGCAATTGCTGTCGTGCTCG
>JAGXLK010000770.1 GCA_018334735.1 Planctomycetota bacterium
CCTGCGCTGGGTGCGCAAGCCGCGGGATCTTAAAAAATTCCATACCGTGCGTGTTGTCGGGGCGGGACCCACACTGCGCATTTACGTGGATGACATTCTGGAACTTGAATGCCTCGATCGCCATCCTTCTGCCGGTTCGTTTTACCTGCGAGGTGTGGCCGACTTCGACAATATTCGAGTCTCTGATGACGTTGCCGCGAATGAAGCGCTGATGGTCTTGCCCGAAGACGGCGGGAAAGATTTCATGGAGGAGAACAGTTACGTCCGTCTGAATATCGGGGGCCCTCGGGTGAAAGACCGGGCGTTGGTCTTCCGGAAAGACCAGGCCGTCCGTCTGCCCGTCCAGATTGTCAATTGGACTGAGGAATCCAGACACATCAGGGTCCGCGCGTTTATCGACCGTTTCGGCGACGCGTTGGCCGGGGAGCCGCAGGAGATGGAGATTTCTATCGGCAGGCGAAACAAAAAGATCAAAAATTTCCAGTTCCAGCGAATCGGCCCGGGGTTCTACCAACTGAATTTAACTCTATTGCGCGGAAAAGATGCGATTCGCACCACGGCATATCCCGTTTTCGTCGGGGTGCCGGATAAACCCGTGGATTCCGGTCGCCCGGCGTTTCCCTTTGGTGTATTTCTCCGGACGATCGTTTGGAAACCCATCCATACGAAGACCTACTGGCATGCCATCGCTTCGAGCATGCGCGAGCATGATTTCAACACGGTGGTGGCGACCGGGGGATGCCACAGGGAGTTCCCGGAAATATTCCGCCATTACGGAATCTTCACTCTCGTGCGTTCGGAGAACCGGATTGAACATCCCGCAGTGCTCGGGGTGCTCAGTTCTGCGACCGATCCAGAACAAATGCTCAAACGGCAGGGGGCTCAGAAGAAATTCGTTCTGACCTATCAGCGCGTGGAATATGTCGGCAGCAGCAGCGAAAAGGATCCCCTGGAGATATGGAAAGAGACTGCCCCCCGCATTCGACTTCTGAGGATTCATCCTTTTAAGAGAGGCAAGAAGAACTGGCTTGCGGGCGAAGATAACGAACTGCCTCTCCAGGAAGCTCTGGAGCGGGTTGACAGGGAGTTCGATACTCCCTGGTGGGCGCTTTTGCAGGCCTGCGGCGATGAGGGGACATACCGGAATCCGACCCCGGCCGAGTTGCGAGCGGAGACCCATCTCGCCATTGCGCATGGGGCCGCGGGAGTTCTTTACTACAGTTTTCAGGGCGGAAGGGAGCTGAGGGCTCTTGTTCAACCGATTTCGCTCAAACCCGTCGACTCCAAACTTCGCACACTTGGTGAACTTGGCGCTCTCGTTGAAAAGAATGCTGAACTGATCCGCACTCTGAAACCCGGAAAACACGCGGTGCGCTGTGGCGAAAAGAAGGTCGTAGTTGTGTCACTTTTGAGCAAGGGGAAGCTGGCTATTTATGCGATCAACACCGATGCCAATAAGCGAGTGTCTTGCGCCTTGACTTTCCAGCGGCAAAAGCCGTTGGGGCAGGTATACGATGTTTACGCGGACAAAAAACTAAATTCTGTCGATACGACCCTGTCGCTGGATCTCAAGCCAGGAGAAGGCAGACTTCTTCTTTTTAAAAAATAAGTGAACTTTTGTCTGTTTTTGGGGTTGCGGAGGGGGTTTACCATCGATACAAGCTCGCCGGTAAGGTCGAGGTGCAAAATCGTTACTTGGAAAACAGCTTTTGACTTTGAAGTGAGGTAAAAATAATGCCAGAAATTGAATGTCTGCTCGAAATTGATACCGGTCTGAACATACGTCAGTTGAGAGCGGTCACGTTTGAGAATGCCGGGCGAACGGGACTGATCCTGGCCCACGCTGATACCCCGGATCAGCAGCCGGCGATGCCCCATTTCATCTGGCCCGGGGATACACTGAAAATCTCAGCGTTCAGTTTTGAAGGGGATCAACTCTGGCAGCACGATGTCGGGCGTGGGGTTGTGCCGGGACTCTGGTTCTGTCCCGTTTTTCCTTTCGATCTGGACGGTGATGGTGTCGACGAAATTTACCATGTTGGAAACAGTTCAGGCGATAAACCGTTCGATAAAGATTCGATGGACTTAACCTGTCTTTCGTCCGACACCGGCAAAATCGTCAATTCGGTCCCATGGCCGTGGTTCCCGGGAAATCAGACCATGAGCGATACGTTTCGATATTTCATAAACGGCGGATATTCCGACGGGGCGCCTCGTCTCGTTACCTCGCAGGGACAGTATCACGAGATGACCATCCAGTGCTGGGGCGAAGAGCTTGAGTTGTTGTGGAACCGCCGAATTACCCCGGGCGATCCGGGTGCCCGGGCCTCGCATATGTTCTCGGTTCTCGACATTGATGACGACGGCAAAGATGAGGTGTTTCTCGGGGAGAGATGTATCGATATCGAGACGGGCGAGGACCGTTGGGTGGCGGACCTTGAGGGTTACCGGGGACACTCCGACATCGTAATGCCCACGCTGAATCGCGATACCGGAAAGTGGTCCATATTCACATGTCGTGAATTCCCGTGGCCCGAAGGGTCGCGGGGGGTGGTAATGTTCGA
>JAGXLK010000057.1 GCA_018334735.1 Planctomycetota bacterium
AGGGGTCACAAAAAGCTGCCGGTGATGTCCGTCCAGCATCATCCGGAAGCCTCTGCGGGTCCGCATGATGCGCGAAACCTTTTCAATAAGTTTCGGACGATGATTGATGAGAACTGAGAGCCTGACCCACTACTCGACCACCAGCAACCAGCAACCTGTCAAGTCCTAGCTTTAAGTTGACACTTTATTCTACGGTTTACTAACCTTTTTCGGAGTTCGCGCCTGAGCCAGCAACTAACAACTAACAACTAACAACCAGCAACTAACAACCAACTCACCATGCCAAAACGCGACGACATCCATAAAATTCTTATCGTTGGCTCCGGTCCGATCGTCATCGGTCAGGCCTGTGAGTTTGATTACAGCGGCACTCAGGCTTGCAAAGCCATTCGCGAGGAAGGCTACGAGGTGGTACTTCTCAACTCCAACCCCGCCACCATCATGACCGATCCGGTGATGGCGGACCGCACCTACATCGAGCCGATCACCGTCGGTGTCCTGGAAAAGATCATCCAGCGCGAAAAACCCGATGCCCTTCTGGCAACCCTCGGCGGCCAGATCGCCCTTAACACCGCGGTTACTGCCAAAGAAGAGGGTGTTCTCGATGAATTCGGCGTGGAGATGATCGGTGCGAACTACGACGCCATCCAGTGCGCGGAGGACCGGGAGAAGTTCCGGGCCGCTCTGGAGGAGATTGGCGTCGACATGGCCCGCAGTGTCGCCGCTCACTCTCTGGAGGAGGCGCGGGAGATCGCCGAACAGTTCGGCTACCCCATCCTCATCCGTCCCAGTTTCACTATGGGCGGCGCCGGTGCTTCGGTCGCCTACAACGCCGAGGAATTCGATGACTGCGCTCAGCTGGGCCTGGACCTCAGCCTTATCAACGAAGTGCTGGTCGAGGAGTCCATCCTGGGCTGGAAGGAATACGAGCTGGAGGTTATGCGCGACCACCGGGACAATGTCGTCATCATCTGCGCCATCGAAAATGTCGATCCCATGGGTATCCACACCGGCGACTCCATCACGGTGGCCCCCGCCCAGACCCTTACCGACAAGCAATATCAGGACATGCGCGACGCGGCCATTGACATCATCCGCCGGGTTGGTGTGGAGACCGGCGGGTCGAACATCCAGTTCGCCATCAATCCGGAGAACGGCCGCATGGTGGCGATCGAGATGAATCCCCGGGTGTCCCGTTCCTCCGCCCTGGCCAGCAAAGCCACCGGTTTCCCCATCGCCAAATTCGCCGCGAAACTGGCATGCGGATACACGCTCGATGAAATCCCCAACGACATCACCCGCGAGACGCCGGCCTGCTTCGAACCGACCATCGACTATTGCGTTACGAAGATGCCCCGGTTTACCTACGAAAAATTCCCGGGTTCCGATGACACCCTCTCGGTCTCGATGCACTCGGTCGGCGAAACGATGGCCATCGGCCGAACCTTCAAAGAATCCTTCCAGAAAGGGATGCGGGGACTTGAGATTGGGCTCAGTGGTTTCGATACCCGCGGGGAAAGGGACATCGACCCCGAGACCGTGACCGAACGACTCAAACGTCCTACCCCGGAACGTCCGTTCTACATTAAGTATGCCCTCAAGCATGGTATGGACCCCTCCGAGGTTGCCGCACACACCGGCATCGACCCCTGGTTCATATGGAACTTGCGCGAGATTGTGGATTTTGAGCGCGAGCTGGGGAAAGTGCCGGAGTTGGAAGGGCTTTCCAGCGAAATGCTCGAACGGGCCAAGCGTCTGGGATTCTCCGACGACCAGATCGCCCAACTCGTCGGAGCCGAACGCGATGATGTCCGCGAACGGCGCCACAATAGCGCATTGCAGCCGGTCTACAAGCTGGTAGACACTTGTGCTGCTGAATTTGAAGCCTATACACCGTACTTCTACTCCACCTACGACAGGGAGGATGAAAGCCGACCCGGCGATAAACCAACCGTGTTGATCATCGGTGGCGGACCCAACCGGATCGGGCAGGGGCTGGAGTTCGACTACTGCTGCGTGCACGCGTCCCTGGCGTTGCGGGAGATGGGATACGATACCATCATGGTCAACTCCAATCCCGAGACCGTTTCCACCGACTATGACATATCAAACCGTCTCTACTTCGAGCCGCTGACCTACGAGGATGTTCTCAATATCGTCGAAAAAGAGGATCCGGAGGGTATTATCGTGCAACTCGGCGGGCAGACGCCCCTGAATCTGGCTGTCCCGCTGGCGAAGGCCGGAGTCAACATACTCGGTACGTCCCCGGCCGCGATCGACCGGGCCGAGGACCGGAAACTGTTCCGCGAACTGCTCCAGAAACTCGATCTCCAGCAGGCTCCCAGCGATACGGCGACCTCGTTTGAACAGGCCCGTGAAATAGCCCGTAAAATCGGCTATCCCGTCCTCATCCGTCCGTCCTACGTTCTGGGTGGGCGCGCGATGGTTGTGGCGTGGAAAGAGGAGGATCTGGAAGAGTTCGTCACAAACGCCATGGACGCTGCCCCCGGCCGACCTATTCTCATCGACAAGTTCCTGGAGGATGCCATTGAGGTCGATATCGACGCCGTCTGTGATGGCCAGGACGTGGTGGTGGCCGGGGTGATGGAACACATCGAAGAGGCCGGCGTGCACAGCGGCGACAGCGCTATGGTGCTTCCCCCGTATTCGCTGGATAAGGAGGTGATCGATGAGATCAAGGATCAGGTGCGTCGCATGGCCATGGAACTGGAAGTGAAAGGCCTGATGAATGTGCAGCTCGCCGTCAAGGACGGCAAAGTGTACGTGCTGGAGATCAACCCGCGTGGTTCCCGGACCGTTCCCTTTGTCTCGAAGGCCACAGGGTTGCCGCTTGCCAGTGTGGCTTCCAGGGTGATGGCCGGTGAAACCCTCGCTGAACAGGGGGTCACCAGGGATCCGGTGCCGCAGTATTTTGCCGTCAAAGAATCCGTCCTGCCTTTCGATCGGTTCCCCGGCGTGGATCCGGTGCTGGGGCCGGAGATGAAATCGACGGGAGAAGTGATGGGTGTGGACAGCGATTTTGCGATGGCCTTCGCCAAGAGCCAGACCGCTGCCGGGCAGCCTCTGCCGACCGAGGGCAAGGTTTTCGTCAGCGTGCGTGATGCGGACAAAGAGAAGGTCGTCCCTATTGCCCGCAGTTTCCACGAGCAGGGGTTTGAGTTGCTGGCCACTTCCGGTACGCAGGCGGCCCTCGCCGAGGCCAATATCCCGGCTGAAGAGATCCCGAAATTGACAGAGGGACGCCCGAATATTGTGGATTTCATCAAGAGTCAGGACGTGGGTCTGCTCATCAATACTCCCAGCGGGCCGGTTCCGCGGCAGGATGAAGTGAAGATCCGCGGTGAGGCCGTGCGCCACACCATTCCTCTGATCACCACTATCGCCGCCGCGGAAGCCAGCGCCCGAGCGGTACAGGCCCTCCGCGAGGGGAAAATCAAAGTCCGCTGCCTCCAGGAAATCCACGGCGAGACTGAACGTCTCCCGGAGGACATCGGCCCGGAATCGCTCCAGCAAGTGACCGACGGATAGCGCGGCGGTTGTCCGCGATTGATTGATTTTTCGGGCGGGCCGGCCCTGGTCGGGCCAGCCCGCTTTTTTAATATGGGCCTCGGAAAAGCACTTTGAATCTACGAAATCAGGAGGAACGGACGAATAAAAGGTTTTGAAAAAAACTCAGCCGCAACCGTATAATAGCGTGTCGGAAGGCGATATTGACAAATTCGAATAAAACCGAAGAAGGGGGAGAGACTCATGGCGCTGTGCGCGGCAGAGAGGGAAACGGTGATCGAGAAGAAGCCCCGGGAGGAGTTGATGCCTGACATTGAGATGTACGGCGATTATGATGTGGTAGTGGCAGGCGGAGGACCGGCTGGTGTCTGTGCGGGGCTGGCGGCGGCCCGTCAGGGTGCGAAGACACTTCTGGTGGAACAGTTCAACTGTCTCGGCGGAATGGCAACAACCGGGTTACATCAGCATATAGGGGTCTTTATGGGCGAGGGGGGATGCCCGGAGATTGTGGGTGGATTACCCCGGGAGATTGGGCAACGAGCGGAAGAGAACTGGGGGGCATCTTTCGGCGGGCGTTATCTTGACGTGGAAATCGAGGGTTTTAAGTGTCTTCTCGACGAGATGGCCGGGGAAGCAGGTCTTGATGTTTTGTTCTACAGCCTGGTCGTGGATGTGATTCTGGAAGAGGGCCGGGCCGCGGGCGTGGTAATGAGCAACAAATCGGGCCTTTTCCTGGCGGAGGCGGATCGCATTGTGGATTGCACGGGCGATGCGGATGTGGCCTTTCGCGCGGGGTGTCCGGTGAACTTTGGGCGTCCCGAGGACGAACGGACTCAACCCGGAACGCTCATGTTCCGTCTGGGTGGTGTTGATTGGGACAAATTGCGCGAATACCGGGAGGATGACCCGCTGCTGGAAGATTTCTGCCAACGGGCAGTAAAGGAAGATTTGATGCGACCCTGGCAGAGCCGGCTGATGGGATTCTGGTACGTGCCGAGCCGTCCGGATCAGGTAGGTGTGAATTTTACCCACATGCATTTTGATGGCACCTCGGCATCGGAACTCAGCTCCGCTGCTATGACCGGTCGACGACAGGTGCAGGAGGCGGTGCGGGCGATGAAAGCCTTGCTGCCCGGATTTGAAGACGCCTATCTGATCGATACGGCAGTGCAGATGGGGGTACGGGAAACGCGGAGAATCGTGGGGAGTTATATACTGACCGAAGACGATATTCGCGAACAGAAGATTTTTGAGGATAGCATTGGACTCGGCAGTGCCTATGTGGACATTCATAATGTCGACGGGCCGGGGATGGATAAACGATCCGGTTTTTCTCTGCCGGAAGGCGGTTATTATTCGATTCCTTACCGGACGCTTGTGCCGCAGGAGGTGGACAATCTGCTGGTTGCGGGCCGGTGCCATAGCTGCACTCACGAGGCTGCCGGGTCGACACGATGGATCACGCAGTGTATGGTTATGGGGCAGGCCGCGGGAACGGCCGCGGCGCTGAGCGCGCGCGAAGAAGTTTCTCCCAGAGAACTCGATGTGTCGGAACTCCAGCGTAAACTCCAAAACGATGGCGCGATTCTGGATTGATATAATAAGAAAGGAAAACATTCCATGGTGCGAAGAGGAATCACAGCAGCAATTCTGATCTTGCTGGCATGTCTTTCAATCTGGGCGGCGGGAAAAAAAGAGAAGCCGAAAGAATTTGAGAGCTGGCTGGTCTATCAAAATTCGAAGACTGATGATGTGGGCTACGTGCATATTATTCAGAAACCGAGCGAGGATAAAAAAGCCCCTTGGGTTGTTATTGTCGAAGAAAGAATCTGCAAAGGCGGGAAAAGTGTACCTGTTGACCTCATTCTGTTTGCAAAGGATAATCGCTACCTGACGCCGGTCCGGTTTGTGTGCCAGGGGGGCGGAAGCGGGGGAGGTATGTTCAGCGCCGAAGTGAACGACGGAAAAATCGAAGCGCGGGCCGGGCGAAAAAAGATAGAAAGAGAAATGCCGGAGAACACGGCACCGTTTATGGCTCTTTTCCGTATTGTTGAAGATCTCCCTTTCGATAAAAACAAAGTATTCAAGTTCAGCTGCCTTCGTTCCACGAGCCTGAAGGTCGGGAAAAATCAGAAAATAGAATACGAAGGGAAGAAAAAAGTAGATCCGGGGAACCGGGAAATCAAGCTTCATCAGTTTCTGTATTCCGATAAAGACGGCAAAATAGGATATTTTTGGCTTGACGATAATCACCGTTTAATAAGTGCTTTAATAGCTGGCCGAGAGACTTTCACCCGGACAACTCCCAAAAGGGCTCGCCAGGTGGTTGAAGAGTGTCTCGACGTAGCCCACTGAAATTTTTTTTCCAGGTTTTTGCATTCTGATATCTTTTTCCGCTCAGGATTTTTCTGTGACAGCGACATGCAAAGATAACGAAGTCTATCGAAGCGATGCGAGCCCGCCGTGCATACGCTGCGACTGACCGGATTATCTGCGAGTTCTGGCTCGGGAAAGCTTTTATGGGCGAGGAATTCAGCGCAAGCGGTCGTGCCCACGCGAGAATACGTTCGAGGGGACGGGGCGAATTAAACAGGTTACGCTTTTGCGTGATAGCGAGCCGTGGCGAGAGTGGACTCCGCGCGGAACGGAGACTGACATCCAATTTGCTCTGAGTGCTGAAGATATAAAAGGACACTTTTTTTACGTTCGTATGATGCAGGAAGACAGCAATCTGGTATGGTCCAGTCCGATTTGGGTGGATTGACGTCCGAAGAACCGCTGATCAAGATCGGGGAGTACCGCAGATGGTCGAATTTCGCCGATTGGACGATAAAACGGCGGTTCTGGAGTACCGGGATATAACGCGATGTCTGGCAGGGTGGGTCCTGGGAGTGCCTTTGACCATTGCCTATGTGGGCGCGATGGCGTCCATTACCCTTTTTGGAATTGGGATCGCTGGGCCGGCACGAGTGCTGCTTTTTTGTGTTTCGATACTGTTATATTTTATCGTTGGGTTTCATGTATGGCACCAGTATGGCGTACGATTTTGGAATCCACTGTGGGCGTTCACGATGATCCGAAGGACGCGATTCAGCCGAAGTGCCGGGACGGCTCGTATGAAGCTCGGTCCGTCCGCGATCGCGATTCCCAAAAGTACCAATCTCGACGAGATTGAATCGGTGGTGTACTGCGATCAGGGGGAAGAATCCAAAACATGGAACCGTTTGGTCATCCAATCGACTTCGGGGAATCGGTGGCTCCTTGCGATTGAAGAATCACATGGACGACGCGTGGAGGCGGTAGGCAAGGAACTCGCGGATTTTCTTGGGATCGCTTTCCACACCGGGACGGGATCACCTCATATGAAGGAAGAGGCGTAATCAGGGGCTGAAGAAATACTTTACGGTGCCGGGAGAGTGTCAGGACGCAGGCGATTTTGAAAAAAGAAAGAACCGGTGTAAAATACGGCGGCCTATTTTAAGTCGGACCGAATGAGCTATGACTGCAACTGTTGATGATGAAAGATACCGGGTTCTTTCTCGAACGCGCGCGATAGATCCGCGGACGCGTAAACCCGTCCCCGCACTCGTGCTGCAATCAGAGGACGGTGTCTTTCTCGAAAAGATGTTACCACGGGGGGAAAGGCGGCGGGTGCAGATCGAAAAAGATCCGGAATTTTACCGGGCTTTTGCGGATCCTGAGCCAGCGGGAGAGTCGACGCTTGGCAACCTTTATTTTTACGTAACTTCCAGATGTAATCTTTCCTGCCCGGTTTGTTACGAGGCAAACCGTGATGTCGGTGAACCTTCTCTGGAGTCTATGGGCAAGGTCTTGGGTTCGATGAGCCGAATGCAGGTTCTTCTTTGCGGCGCCGAACCTACATGCAGGGAGGAACTGCCGGAGATTATCTCGCTGGTGAACCAGAAAAATACGGCGTACATCATTACAAACGGGATAAAGCTGGCGGATTGGGATTACTGCTTGCGCCTGAAAGAAGCCGGCCTGAAGTACGTCATACTCTCTTTTAACGGTCTGACCGATGATGTCTACCGGACGATAAACGGGCGTCCACTTCTGCGGGAGAAGATGGCTGCTTTGGAGAACCTGCGGGAACTCGGCATGGAGGTGTTTCTATCGATAACGATTGCGCGGGGAGTGAATGACTCCCAGATACCGAGTCTCGCTGAATTTTATCTCGAAAGACCATTCATCCGCCAGATTCGTTTCCGAGCGATGGCCCCGCTGGGAACGTTTTTGCAAACTGAACGCATTTTCATGAGCGAACTTTTGACCATGGTGTGCGACGGATTTGGCATAGATCGGGAACTGGCGATGCGCCATTTTTTGTTCATGGACAGGCTCGGCAAAGCGCTGAAGAAAGACTATCTGCGGCCACGACTTTGTTCGCTTAAGATGGATCTGAACCGTTCGATGCGCCCAATTGCTTCCGAGTATGGCTTTGATTACCATAATGAAAATGGGGATGGGCGGTTTGCTATCCTTTCACATGCAATACGGGCGTGGGGTTTGAAATATGCTTTGCGACAGGCCTGGAACCGGGTGGGGAAGCACCGTTATGTCGGCCCCCGCAATAAATACCGCGTCAGTCTGCGTGTCTGGCCCGACCGGGACACAATGGATCTCGGTATGGGGTCACGGTGTATGGCTGGATACTGGCGAGATGGGAGGGTGCAACCGTTTTGTCTCTGCAACGCTCAGAGAGAAGACTGAACCTTGAGAGAGGATCAGCGGACTGCGAAAGCCGTTGTGACGGGCGGAAGCTGGCGTATTTCTTCCGGTTGATTCGTCTCGCTTCCTGGTGGGACAAGCTTTTTTTGGTCGGCGGTGCCGCGGCTTTTTTGATGCTGGTTTCTCCGACGGGCCGAGATTGGGCGTTGTGGGGAGCTTTTGTTGCCCTGACCGGTTTGCTATTGATTCATGCCTATATTTTTAATGATATCTGTGATACGCCGTACGATGCAGCAGTTGGACGCGATACAGCTGACATTTCTGAACGGGACAGGCGAATCGTTCTCGGTTTTTCGGGTGCTCTGGGTGCTCTCATACTGGTGGTGTTTTTCCCGATTTTTGCTGCGTTGCTCCTGGGAGCCAGCTACTTTCTCATGTCTCTTCTCTACTCCGCCCCACCGTGTCGCTTGAAAGATCGGGGGATTCTCGGGGTGATTATTGCGGGATTTGCGCAGCGTCCCCTCCTTTTTTTGATATTTAGTTTGACCCTGGGGCTGCACACCGTCCCAGTTCTTCTGCTTATCGTCTGGTTGTTCAGCGGCGGACTGGTTGCGATGCTCGGTCATCAGGTGGGCGATTATCGTGACGATCAAATCAACGGGATTTCCACTTTCGCTGCCCGTTGGGGCCGCTCGATCAGTCTTGTTCTCTGTGGGCTTTTTGGACTGCTCTTTCTGGTAAGTTGTTTGCTGCCGCTGTGGTATCTCAAAGCTCATTGCGCGCTGATTTTATTCCTGGGCATGGGCGGACTTTCCGTCATTGTCGGGTGGCAGTGTATGCGGGGGTATCTATTGCTGCGGGCCCGATGAGCCAGCCTGCAGTCGTTTGACCTTTCGGAGGCCGATCCGAGGGTTTTGACGCGGGGGGGGCATTTGTTG
>JAGXLK010000058.1 GCA_018334735.1 Planctomycetota bacterium
GCCTTCACTGTAATGAATCTCCGACTGGCTGAAAGGCCATTCAGAATGGTTGAAAGCGCTCCTGTTCTGAAGGTAGATGTAACTTAAATAGACAGGATCGACGTAACCCGCCCGGCCGGGGATGCCTTCGGCGTTCATCGCTTCGGCGAATTTCTCGAGACCAATCTCCAGTTCCTCGGTCTCCAGCCTGATCAGATAAAACCAGTAAGTCCCGTAGGCTCCATCAATCGGCCTGTGAGGATGCACCCCGTCTATTTTCGCCAGACTTTCCGTAAGTCGGGTGCCCAGCTGGTGTCTGGCTTCGGTGATTTGCTCAACTTTCCCGAGCTGAGCAAGACCAACGGCGCTCTGCAGTTCGGAGATGCGGTAGTTTGGGGCCGCAAAAGGCAGATCCCGTTTGCCGCCGACGCGGTCGTAACATTTATCGACGGCACGCCAGGCTCTCAAGTAGAGATCTTCGCTGTCCGTCACGATCAGGCCACCCTCGCCAGCCGAGATGTGTTTGAAATCATTGAGACTGAAACAGCCCACATCGCCGAATGTGCCGACCCATTGACCGTCCACTTTCGCATTCCAGCTCTGTGCACAATCTTCCACGAGTTTCAGATCGTGTTTTTCACAGAGTTCCACCATGGGTCTTATGTCGGCCGGGCATCCTGCCAGATGGACGGCGACGATGGCGCGTGTGTGATCGGTAATTCTCTCCGCCACTGTTTCGGCACTGATGCTGTAGGTAACCGGGTCGATATCCGCAAACACCGGGATCGCGCCTTCGTAAACGATACCCACAAGTGTTCCGGCGTCGGTGATGGGGCTGGTAATGACTTCGTCGCCAGGTCCCACACCGCAGGCTTTGAGAGCGCCGTGGATCGCGGCGGATCCTGAACTGCATGCTGTGACGTATTCAGTACCGCAAAGATCCGACATCTTTTCGCATACCTGCTTCGTTTTATCGCCGTACATGTAGAACAAAGTGTTCTGCTCGATAGCTTCCCGCAGATGGACGAGCTCTTCTTGCCCAAAACGGGCGCCCCGTTCGGGCCACGGATCAGAACGCAGGGGCATCCCACCATCCAGCGCCAGCTTGTTCATCCGTATCTCCTTTGATCACCTGAACTCTCAGGGGAACACGATACAGCGTTTTCGGTCGATATTCAATGCCTGTAGAAAACAGATCAAAAATTCTGAAGGCCAATTCTCCGGACTCTATTTTCCTTTGGAAATCTGCACCATCGAATGTTCGCCTGAGAAACAAACGGTTGTTTTCCGGTGCTGACTTTTTCTGCATCGTCGATATAAACCGCCAGACGAATCCGCCTCTTGATATCGCTCTTTCGCGGGAATTGCTGTTCAGAGCTTGACGGACTGAACCGGGTGATGATAATGGTGAGGCTTATATGGTGAGTGAATTTTTCAGCACGGGAAAGTTGCCATGGAAATCTTCGATGCATTCTGTGGAGTAGGTCCCTGGGCGGAACGCGATCCCCTCTTGCCGTACCGGCCAGAAGAAATTCTCGGACTAATGGATCATTTCGGTATTGATCGGGCTCTTGTCCGTGCACACATGGCTTCGGGACGCGGTCGTGTTTCAGCATGCAACCGCATGATCGGCGAAATCTGTGCGGCCGAAGAACGGTTTGTGCCCGCTTTCACCCTCTCCCCACACCCCTATAATGAAAACCCTTCCCCAAACGACTATGCCCGAATGATGGCAGACGTCGGGGCTCAAGCCGCCTGGCTTACATTTCAGACAATCGACCAGTCGTCAGGATTCTCGGCCTGGCTGATGGGAGATCTAATAAAAATGTGCGCCAGAAAGAAGATTCCCGTTTTCGTCCATGCGGATAAAATCGGTCCGGACGCATTGCACGATCTTTGCGGAGAATTTCCCTCTCTTCGGGTGATTCTTACCGGCGCGGGCTATGGTTCCGACAAATGGCTTTTCGAACTACTGCGTTTGCACCACAACTTATATGTCTGCCTGGGACACTACTATATCCCATCAGGAGGCCCCATGCGTTTCCTAAAACATTTTTCTTGTGACCGGTTGCTGTTCGGGTCAGGATTGCCCGCTTTTTCACCCGGCGGGTTGATCGCTCATGTAATGTATGCCGATATCACACCGACCGAACAGGAAAAAATCTTGTCAAAAAATTTGCAACGAATTCTCTCGGAGGTAGATCTATGACCCGCCCGCTGATAGACTACGCTCAAGAGGGTGAACCGCTGAAAGATATACCGGTTCTTGATATCCATGCCCACATCGGCGGCATGGCTGGATGGAACCCTCCCCCTTTGAAAGATCAGGTGGCGGAAATGGATCGTCTTGGCATCGATACAGCCATCGTCAGTTCATGCCTGGCGCTTACAGGGGCCATCCAAAGAGGAAACGATGAAGTGATTGAAGCTCACCAGCGTTTTCCCGATCAAATACTGGGCTATTGCCACGTCAGCGGAAATTATCCTGAAGAGATGCTGCCCGAACTCGAACGTTGCTTCAAATCTGGTGCCTTTGTGGGCATCAAAATTTACGAGGTCGGTTGTCCGTACGATAGCGATCTTTTCCAGCCAACCTGGGAGTTCGCACGAGAATATAGCTTCCCTGTGCTGGCACATACATGGGGCGGGAATATAGAAAGTTATGAACTTACCGCTGAGGCAAACCCTGATATTGCATTTCTGGCGGCCCACGCCGGTAGCAGCTTTGCCTATAAACCCTATATAGAAGCCGCCCGCCGACACAAAAATTTTTACCTCGACCTGACATACTCCCGGGAACACACCAATATGATCGAACACTTCGCCGAATGCCTCGGCCCCGATCGTCTGGTATGGGGAAGCGACGCACCCTGTTTTAGTATGTCCCATCAGCTTGGCAAGATACTCTTTGCCCGAATCCCCGACCCCGCCAAACGCCGGATTCTTCATGATAATGCTGCGAAACTTCTGACCCCGGCCTGAATCTGGCTGGTCGCTGAGCCAAAACTTCCAACAAATCCCGTAATACTCGCCCGGGATCAACGATATCCTCTCGGCAAAAAGAGAGAAACAAAATATTTCAGTACCACATGTCCATTGCCGCTCGAAACTGCTCTGGGCGGTGATAAGGCTTGGTCTCTTCCCCAGGATTTGGTGCCCTGGGACTGTGTCGGTTACCGTCCGGATCGACGTACGAAAACGCCCGCCACGTATCCCATTCATAGTACGTCGTCTGCGTGTAATACCCGAGAGGAACAGCCCGTGAATTGGTCCCCTCAACATATTCGGCCACCCATTCGCAGCTGCCACCCCCTTCGACAACGTTCATGCCCACCGGATTGGCAGGTTGGTGGCAGGTGGCATAATCATACATGAAGGCCCGATGATCGGGGATCTTGTAGCGGAACAAGTTGTCGAGCAAAAACGCCTTGTGGGCTCCATTGCTGTCCCGACCCGCTTTGCCGATCCGGGAATGCCGGCGCGCGTCCCCTCCGGCCCAATACCACGTCCCGAATCCCGCCGGCCAGTAGTCGAACGAAAACCGGTGACCGTTGCTCCAATGCCTGCGACGGAAATCTGAACCCGGGCAGCTCAACAAACCATGTCCTTCTTCATCCGGGAATCGGGGAACAGTGGCCGTATAGGTCTGAATGTTCTCAATCGGCACACCACCGTACCGTGGCTCCTTCGTATATAGCGTTATCTGAACGTAATCATGCACCCAGACCTGCATGCATTTCCCCCACGAACTTCCCCGGCTGACAGTCGCCCAAAAACCGGCAAAACACCTCCCATCGCCGCCGACCTTCAGACCGCTCAGCGGCAACCCTCCGTTAAAATCACTCGCATAAAGAAGAGTGGCCAGATACTGTTGATGAAGATTACTTGAGCACACAGCCCGTTGGGCTGCCCGACGGGCGCTTTCCAGCGCGGGCATCAGCATCGCCGCCAGGATTGCAATGATGGCAATCACAACGAGCAATTCAATAAGGGTAAATCCACGTCTCAAATCTAATTTTCCTCTCACCAACCGTCGGTGACTGCAGACACGGGGAAAAAAGAACCCCTTAAAACATAATAGCAGAACACAATCTTCGCAAATTCAACGTATATCTGCATTCTAACGCTCAAATACGCCCTGTCAAGATTTAAGCGGGAAGAAATAAGTCCATGAAGGTTTTAGTAATACCGGGTGGCACGGACAAAGCGGCTCATTCGTTTGAGCCGCTTTGTCCGTGACGTGCAGCTATCCTGCATCGTCACGACACGGTCAAGGCAAACAGCATCTTGACTGTAGCACCCTGAAACCTTAGGAAACTTATGGCAGCCCGCTTAAATTTCGGCGCATTGGGAGGCAGATTCACATCTCAGGGATTCGAGCCCTACACTACGGTCGGCTCCGCACTGACGTCGATGCTTCCCGCAATTCCAACTCCCCGTAGGAAAGCCGTCCGGGCGCGAGCAGGTCAAGCTTCACCGTGCCGTCCGAGTGCTTCTTCACCACCCCGGCGGTGCCACGAAAATCGAGGGGACCTTCTTTGTAAGAAACGAGACGGGGCGAAAGAATGACCCAGTGCGTCTGGCCCCCAACTTCGACCTTCACGCCGGTCGCGCCCTTCAGACGCGAGAAAACGGGTTTCGGGCCCTTCGGTTTGCGGGGATAAACCGCAACGGTGAAACTCCCCCCGGGTTCCTGCAGAACACGCACCAGTTTCTGGCGCTCCTCGAATTTGCGCCCGTGCAGGGGGCGAAACTCACGATCATAGCGTCGACCGCGATACCCGAGTTCGGCCAGATGAATCCGGGCTGATTCCGGACGCGCAACGAATATGTCCAGATCCACACCCCACTGCCCCGGCAGATGAAGAGGGCCATTCACCGTCACATCCCCCTTTAACGCATTTCCTTTATATTCCACAGATTTTGTCAGACTCCACAGATTCAGCGCCGGTTCGAGTTTCTTGTTTCCCCGCAGATCATCGTTCACCACGAAATAGTTGGGGCCCATCGGATCCTTCTCATCTTTCACCAGCACAACCTGCCGGATCCATCGGAACCGGGGCACTTCAACAATTTCAAACTCGGTCCCGTTCTTCCAGCACTTCGGTCGGTCGTACCGATACGGCACACGCTCGAACACCCCCATCGGCTGTTCCCCGCGACTGTAATCGGCACCAGCCAGACCCGCGAATGCCGTGATCCGTCCCAGGGGCGGTTCTTTCGTCCGACTGTTCTTCATGGAATACTGAAGGCACGTATAGGGTTCCACCTCATGCTTGACCCAGGGCTGGCCCGTGTAGAAACAACCCGGCTTGCCACGACCGGGACATGTCTCGGGCTCCTCTGGCTCGTGATTGTTGAACGTCACGATGTTATGAAAACAAGCCTGCCTGATGTTCGGCACATATTGTGAACCAAAATCCATCATCAGGGGAGCGCCCTTTGCATAGAAGATGAGTTCCCCCTGGTCCGTGTGATAATGGCCCCACGAGAAGTCCCCGTGATAATGACACAGAAAAGGCTCATCGTCCCGCATACTGCCGGAGCGCATGATCGTGCCAAACCCCTCGAAACGCCGGCTTTCCACCTCCGGCTGTGCGCCGGGCAAACTGTTATCGATGACGAATCGGAACATCGGTTTGTTCACTCCTCCGCTCTTCCGGTAGGCCCAGAGACACTGCTGGGCGAGGTCAGACGAAGAAGGACGAAGCACCATCCCGAGCAATCCAAGGATATTATCACCGTGATACGGGGTATCGCCGAGGGTCAGCAGAGTGCGGTGACCGAACCGGACGTCCGGCGGTGGCATCGCCGTCAGGCGCCAGCGCGCAAGACCTTTCAAGCGCGGCAGGATGGGCGAGAGATCAATTCTGTTCTGCAGCGCCTGCAGCGCCACCAGATCGCGTGTAACATCGACGCCGGCGTAGCCGGGACACTCCTGCGTAACCCCGCTTTCGGGATGCAGATAACGCTCAAGGTTGTAAACGGGGAATCTGGCTCCCTCTTCAGCCCACTTATCGGCCAGAGGATGAGCGGCAAGAAGATCGCCCCACATTCCGCGGGCGGTCAGTGTGTTCGTAGCCATATTGGCCGCCCCCCAGGCAAATCCCTGGTTACGACCCGGAAAATGGTCTTTGTCCCAGGCACAGTGCCCGATATATGCCAGCAGGGCTCGGGCCTCCTCGCGCTGTTTTTCATCAATCACATCCGAAGCAAGCAACACGTCCATCTGAGCGGCGATCTGGTGCATTCGGATGCCCCAGACCATATGACTCAGATAGTTTGTGTGGGGACCATAACCTTCCAGTGTGCCATCCCGCAGCCGCCGCATCCGGGACATGTTGCCCTGGAAAGCTTTTCGGGCGGCTTCCCGGTCACCTTTCGTCAAATACGTGTATAGGTTCGAGTAACGGCGTCTGAACTTCTTGGCCTGGCTTTCAATCCGCCGGCTCAGAGTTTTCATGTCGCCGGGTTTGCAGAAAAGACGCGGATGCGGGACCTGGCCGTCCCATTTCAGAATCCAGTCCTTAATTTTGTCCAGAGGTTTATGCCCGTATTTCACGAGAAGCTCACCGATGCGAGAAAATTCCAGAGGATCTTCCGGAATATCTTCCTCGCCATCAAGCGTCGCCAGGAGGTACGCCCTTTTCCCCATGTTCACCGGCGCCCTCAGATACAGGTCCGGGCCGTCCGCGCTACGGATCTGGATGTTATTGGTCTGAACAAACTGGCTGAGGTGGGCCGGGTCGTGCGGTCGCAAGTCCGGATGAATCCATTTCGAAGGACGTATCGCCACCACAGAGATGGCATCTTTCGGCTTTTCCTTATTCCACGCCGCATAGAACACCGATTCATCATTCCCCCACTGGAGGTACGAGTTAAGCACGATATCGAGCCGATCTTTCGCGTATTCGATCGCGTAATCGACGATCCGGTGATTTTTCCGGGGACTGCCCACGCGTTCGTCGGTGGAATGATGTCCCATCCAGCGAGCCGTCGAGGGAACGAAGGTCCCTTTCTGGCAGATAGAAAACAGAAAATTATTGGCCGATTCCGCGCGTCCGTGGGTGCCGCCCCACCATTCCCATAAGAGTCGCTGTTTGGGACCGTAATTCGGGATCACATACCGGTCGGGGGCCCCCAGGTTAAACTCTTCCTCCACAAGAACCACTTCCTGACCGGCGATGACACGGTAGGTCGCGGTGTAATGGCGGTCGTCCGTAAAATGTAGTTGCGTTCTGATCTCAGCGAACAGCGGTCCTCTCGCCAGAACCTCGCTGCGGTATCCGGTGCAGCCGCGTTCCGTCTGCCATCGTCCGTTCCCGATCCATTTGCCGCTTTGCAGCCGAATCCCTGCGAGTGGAACGGGAGTTTTTTCGGCGCGAAGCGGTTTCTTGTACTTTTTTCTGCCCGCAAGAATGCGCACACCTATCTGGCCGGTCTCGATTTGCCAGAAGTTCCCGCGTTTTTCGATCGACAGGTCCGTTTTTGCCGGTGCTCGCTCTCCCCGGACCACTTTCCAGCTCTTCCGGCCGCCCGCCGGCAGTTCGTCAACCAGCAACCAGAGGTCCACCTCAGCGAGCGAACCGTCAGCGTGCGTGCCGATACCTGTCAGCTGAATCGGCACCGTTTTTCCGTTTTTGTCCAGCACAGCCAGTTCATCGGGCCGAACCTGACCGGCCTCAAACTCCACCCGGTAGCGTATCAATTCGTCCCGCCACGTGTGATCGAGATGGTCGGAAAGGGTGATCCGCCGCAGTGGAGCGGGTGCCGCCATGGCGCTTGAGAAACACAGGAAAATCGCCAGGAAAAGGCAGTGGATCCTTTTGAACATGGTATTACTTTCTATGGACAATATTGAGCACAGAATACCTTATGGTCATTGCGAGTCCATCGTAAGATGGACGAAGCAATCTCGTCGTTTTGTTGGCCCAACAGGGAGATTGCCGCGGTGGTTTTGACTCAATTCTTCCTTCCTTACCACCGAGTTTGTCTCGGTGGGAGGGTACTACGAACCGTCGCCAAGAATCCCTCGCCACCACCGGGTTTATCCCCGCACCTATTTAGCCAAGAAATACCGCTTCTTGGGTCATTGCGAGCCCATCGCAAGATGGGCGAAGCAATCTCGTCGTTTCCCAGCCCAACAGCGGGATTGCCGCAGCGCCCCGCTGAGCGGAACGCTTCGCAATGACATTTGTAAACCTGGAGGGCTGATGTAACGCAGGCTAAACGCATACTTATCCCGGTGGAGCGATGCTTCTGGGGGGCCGAACATGAAGTACGGCCCCACTCACGCAAGGTAAGTGGTAGCCTTATGGAGGTACCTCCCCGGTAGTGCAAAAGTACAGCCCCACCGACACAAGGTCGGCGGTAGCTCCGGAGACCCCCGCTGTAGCGATATCCCAGGCCGAAAAGATCTGGCATTTTGATGACTCCAGTCCATCTGAGTTCGACAAGCGGGCATATAAGATGTATCAACATGGTTCGGCGGTAGAAATAACCTTAATCTGAGGCCCGCACCAGCACCACGCGCTCCACACCGGCGGCGATCGTTAACTGCAAAGCATCCTCTTCGGCAACCAGCCGGGACTCTGCGTCTCCATCCTGCAGAACCCACTCGCCCGGTGCCCTGAATCTCACATTCCGTGGCGCTTCAGCGGTTTCCACTCGCACAATCAGACGGTCTTGCGTTGCACGCAAAGAGGCGGCGGTTTTAGAAATCAGTTCATTCTTTCCGTAGGAGACACTTCCGCCGGTACCCAGCCCGAGCAACGTTCCGGTCTTCCGATCCTGAACCGAACCGGCGCGGCCGCCGAAACGGACCGCTCCCGCTTCAACATCCGTCTCTTTGTCCGAAAGGAAGACGTAATCGGTCCCGAACTCGCCGCTGACGTTGATGATTTTGCCATCGCCGAGAGTCTCAAACGTCGGCGCTGGAGCATCCTGCTGCCGCGGAAACATCGCGACGAAGTAGTGCCCACTGCCGGGCAGTTGCAGATGCAACACATCCTGCCACGCCTCGATACCTTCGCGCACCCCGGCGTAACCGCGTTTCAATTTGAACCCCCAGCGCAACGTATGCCGCGGGGTATCGGTGGGAGACGCGATGTAGTATTCGGTATCCACGCCGAACTGCCCGAC
>JAGXLK010000771.1 GCA_018334735.1 Planctomycetota bacterium
AGATCGCCCATTACGGAATCGTCGGCGACCTCAATGAAGTCATCCCCCGATTGATCGAAGCATACGAAGAAAACACAAAATAGCTATTTGGAGCCAGAGCCTTGCCCAATTTTTTCAGCGATAACGAAGATATCGTCGACTACTTCGAAAACATGAACCTGCACCAAATCGTGCAGCTTCAGGAACGCGGGTTCCGCGATGCCGACGGGTACGATTACGCACCGGTCGACTACGAAGATACCATCGATTCCTACCGGCGGGTTCTGGAACTGGTGGGCGATCTCGCCGCCAATTTCATCGAACCACGGGCCGAACAGGTCGACCGCGAAGAAGCCCAGCTCATCGATGGCGAAGTGCATTACGCTCAAGGTACCCAGGAAGCCCTTGATCAGTTTGCAAAAGCCGACCTCATGGGCTTCACCCTGCCGCGGGAATACGGCGGTCTCAATCTCCCCGTCCTGCTCTACACCATGGCCATCGAAAGTGTCAGCCGCGCCGATGCCAGCCTCATGAACCTGTTCGGACTCCAGGATATCGCCGAGACAATCGAATCGTTCGCGGATGAAGAAATCAAAGAACATTATCTGCCAAAGTTCGCCAGCGGCGAAGTCACCGGCGCCATGGTCCTCACCGAACCCGATGCGGGAAGTGACCTGACGAATATCCAGCTTAAAGCCACTTACGACGAAGAGGACGATTGCTGGTATCTGGATGGAGTGAAACGTTTCATCACTAACGGATGCGCTGAAGTCCTGCTGGTGCTCGCCCGAAGCGAACCCGATAAGTCCGGGGCCCGCGGGCTCTCCCTGTTCGTTTGCGACGGTGATGAGACGGTTCAGGTCCGCCGCATTGAAGAGAAACTCGGTATCCACGGTTCACCCACCTGCGAACTCCAGTTCAACCACACCCCCGCACAGCTGATCGGGAAACGCAAACGCGGTCTCAGCACCTACGTGATGGCCCTGATGAACGGCGCCCGTCTCGGAATCGCCGCCCAGGGCATAGGTATCGCCCAGGCGGCGCTCTCGGAAGCACTCGAATACGCCGCCACACGCGAGCAGTTCGGACAACCAATCCGTAATTTTCCGGCCGTTCGGCAGATGCTGGGCGATATGCACATGAAAGTCGAAACCGCCCGGCTCCTTTCCTACGAGACCTCCCGCATCGTCGATTTACTGCAGAACATCGATGAACTCAAAGAAACCGGGGAACTCGAAGATCTGCCCAACGGCGACGAACTCAAATCAGATTACCGTTTCTACCGCCGACTCGCCTCCGCCCTCACCCCCCTGGTCAAATATTACGCCACCGAAATCTGTAACGAAGTCTGCTACGACTCCCTCCAGGTCCTGGGCGGGAGTGGATATATGCAAGACTACGACGTCGAACGGTATTACCGCGACGCACGCATCACTACAATCTACGAAGGCACCACCCAGATCCAGTTCAATGCGGCCATCGGCTACATCACCCGCGGTTTTCTGGAAGAACGTTTCCAGCAACTTCACGAGGACAACAGCGGCGCGCCGGAGGAGATGCTCGACGAACTGAAACAGGCCAGAGAATGGCTCCAGGAAGCCGTCGATTATGTCAACGAACAGGACGACGATTTCCGGGACCTGAATTCGGGCCGACTCTGCGAAAGCGCCACGTTCATTTACAATGGCTACCTCCTGCTTGAACCTGCGATGCGCTCCGAACACAAGATGGCCCTGGCCAAGAACTATTTCTCCGACGTCCTCGCCGAGGTGAAACATCGCCGTGATCAAATCCTGAGAGGCGATCGCACCTACCTCGACGAGATGCCCGCGCTGCTGGGCTACGAGTAAAACCCCGATCAGGCAGCCGCCCATGAATACGCCAAGAATGGGGTTCCACGTCTCGATCTCCGGAGGACTCCCCCGTGCCATCGAGAGGAGCCGGGAGCGGGAAGCGACGGCTCTTCAAATCTTTTGCGATAACCCCCGCACCTGGAAACCCCATCCACGCTCTAAAGAAAAGATCCGACAATTTAGATCAGACCGGCAGGAAGCCGATCTCTCCCCGCTGATCGTCCACGCCTCCTACCTCATCAACCCGGCCTCACCGGAACCTGACGTACACCGGAAAACCATCGACCGGCTGGCGTATGAACTGGATTTGTCCGCGGAAACAGGAGCGGATTATTATGTTCTGCACCCGGGCAGCAGAAAAGGCCAGTCCATCAATGAGGGGATCAAGCGAACCGCCAGGTCTCTCGTTCTGGCAGCCGAAAAAGCCGCAAAACATCCGATGATTTTGCTTGAGAATACCGCCGGTAACTACGGACCTGGAGGCGATTTCCGGGAGCTGCAAGCCGTTATTGAGAAACTCGACGCCGCGGACGCCATCTCCGAGACCGGTATCGCCGTCGATTCGTGCCATGCATTCGCGGCCGGCTATGACTTTCGCCTGCCCGAAGAAGTCGAACGTCTGATTAACGACGTCGACCGGACGGTTGGACGGGCCAAACTGCGGTTGTTGCATGCCAACGATTCGCGGGATCCGGCCGGCAGCGGAAGAGACCGGCACGAACATTTAG
>JAGXLK010000772.1 GCA_018334735.1 Planctomycetota bacterium
CCCGTCTGATCTGGGCCGCCGATCACTTCCGGATCGCAGGCTACGAGCCGGAGCGAGTGACCATTCATGCCCGGGGAGATTACAATACGGCCCCGGAGGGCGTTAATGTCCTCTCACCGGCCGGCGTGGTGAAATGGTTCAACAACCGGGAACCACATCTCTATGCCTACCACGGCATAGGTTACGCCGAGGGCGATACCTACAATTACGCTTACGTATTTGACTACAAAATGGATGAAGTGGACTGAAGCCAGGGTTGAGTCGTGAAAGGTTCTATTGCGCCGGCGGACCTGCAATATTATGGTTTTCAGCGATCATTTATCCCTGAAAATAATTACGCGTTCGTTCGTCTTCTCTCAGGGTTTTAAGGGCATTGTAAAGTCGCGATTTAGCGGTTCCGGTGGGGATATCGAGCGCGGCGGCAATTTCTTTGAGTTTCATGTCGTCGACAAACCGCATCAGAACGACTTCCCGTTGGGCAAGAGGGAGAAATCTCAGCACTTCCGCCAGTCGTTTTCGAGGGGGGCTGACATTTTCCGGAGCCGGGTAATCATCCAGAATCTCCTCGGGTCTGCATCGGCCAAAACAGGTGCCTCCGGATCGATTTTGAATTGCCCTTTACCGGTTCCACTCAAAGCTGCCTGATGTGTGAGCCGTCAAATTTTTCGAGAGCATTGCGGGTGTCCAAAATCAGAGAACATCGATCGACGACGTCATGCCAGGGAAAAGCGTTATGATCGGTAACAATGACGCAGCAATCAACCTGTTCCAGCGGAAACTCTTCCACTGGTTGATCTTCCAGCTCTTCGCCTGTCGGGAGGGGCAAAACGCCCACATGAGGATCGCTGTATGTAACATGTGCTCCCCGCGCCCGCAGCAATTCTATGATGCTGATGGCAGGGGATTCACGAGTGTCCGAGACATCGGGTTTATAGGCCACACCCAGGATGTGGATATGGGAGCCGTTCAGCGGTTTGCGGATTTCGTTCAGGATGTCTGTCAGGAGCCTTATAACATGCTGGGGCATTGAACTGTTAACGCGCTCCGCCAGGTCGATAAAACGGGGTTCGAAACCGAGAAGTTTGGCTTTCCAGGCAAGATAAATGGGATCTATGGGCAAACAGTGCCCGCCGAGACCGGGACCGGGATAAAAGGCCTGGAAACCATAGGGTTTGGTCTTTGCGGCATTGATGACTTCCCAGACATCGACATCAAGTTCGTGACACATAAGTGCCAGTTCGTTTACCAGTGCGATGTTCACGCTCCGGTAGGTGTTTTCAAGGAGTTTCACCATCTCAGCGACACGGCTGTGCGAGACGGGGACCACTTTTTCTACGAAAGTTCCGTATAGCGCGCAGGCGAGCTCGGTCGATTCCTGGTTTATCCCGCCCACGACTTTCGGAACGTTACGGAGATTATATTCGGTGAGAGAAGGACCGGGATCCACTCTTTCTGGACTGAAAGCGAGGAAAAAATCGCGACCCAGTTTCGTTTCACCGCCCTGGAGTATGGGAAGGACAACTTCTTCAGTGGTGCCCGGATAAGTTGTGCTTTCCAGAATGACAAGGACGCCCGCGCTCATTTCTTCGCGGACATTTTTGACGCTGTCGGCTACGTAAGAAAGATCAGGATCTCTTGTTTTTCGCAGCGGCGTTGGAACACAGATGACAACGGCGTCACATTCACCAATCGCATGGTAATCCGAATGTGCGGTGAGACGCCCTTCGTCCACCAACTCTGCGATCTGCTGGTCACTGATGTCTTCAATGTGCGATTGACCGGCGTTGATGCCGTCGGTTCTTGCCGGATCGATGTCAATCCCCTCGACTTTGAACCCGGCACTTGCAAATTCTACGAGCAAAGGAAGACCTACGTATCCAAGTCCGACTACGCTGACCCGGGCTTCACGGTTTTCAATCTTTTTCTTGAGTGTGCTTGTGCTCGTTAAATTGTCGGTTGTCATCAAATCATGTCCCTCGGCTACAAAGAATTGGGGTTTCGGGATGGCTGCACCCAACATTATTCACCGCTTTGCAGCCGCGTCAAATAAAAAGTGTTTTAAAACCTTTAGTAACCGAGAATCATTTTGATTTGTAGGGCCAGAACTTGAATGTCAAACGGCGATGTGATAAAAGCGCTGGCCTGAAAGTACACTTAAACTGGAGAACCCGAAGAGATGCCCGCCGATGCGACGTACCGCGAGTTGTTCAACGAGATTATGCACTACGGCGATTACGACCGCATGCCGGCCGTGCACTGGAGGACCTGGCCTGAAACCCACGAAGAGTGGCTCGATCAGGGGCTGCCTGAGGACACCGGCGAGAACGAATTTCTCGATGCTCCGTCCCCCTGGGCCGGAATCCCCATCAATGTCGGTCTGTACCCGCGGTTTGAGGAAGAAGTGATCGAAGAGACCGACGAATACCGCATTTTGCGGCAGGGGGATGGTGTGATCGCCCAGGATTGGAAACACAAAAGCTGCATTCCTCATTACATCGATTTTACAATGAAAGATCGGTCCGGCTGGGAGGAATATAAGAAACGTCTCCAACCCCACGA
>JAGXLK010000773.1 GCA_018334735.1 Planctomycetota bacterium
GAGAAGTTCCTTGCTGGGGCTGGGGAACCCGAACACAAGGTGGCTCCATCGGAGGACTCTCCTAATCAAGTAGAAGGAAAAGGAAAAAAGTCTTTACGCCAGTTGGAATCTGCGCTGGGACTCGCTGTCCGACATGGGCATGCAAGAGTCGTGCGATTGTTTTTCGAAGAGGGTGATTTTCGGGGACATTACCATTACCGGGCTTTCTTGGCTGCTGCGGCGTCTGGGAACCATCTGGAAACTGCAAGAGTTCTCATAGAGGAGGGTGCGGAGGTGAATGGAATAAATCAGCTCGGCTACCCTGGCCCTTTTTATTGGGCCGTAATCCGTAGCGACCCTGAGTTGGTCAAACTGTTTATTGAAAGCGGCGCAGACGTAGATAGAGGCGCGGCCGGGAGGGGTATCACGTTCCTGCATAAGGCAGCGACTATTGGGCGCACCGCCGTAGTCAGGATGCTACTAGATTCTGGAGCCAATCCGAATGCAAAGGCTACTGAAAAATGTTCGTTAGAATGTGTTAACCAAACACCTCTTCATTGCGCCGCAGAAAAAGGACATCTTGAAACGGCAAAACTGCTTGTGAGCTGGGGGGCAAAGACGGATGCAGAAGATGCGCTGGGGTGGACACCTCTTGAAGAGGCGGCGTTTGGGGGCCACAGGGAAGTGTATGATTTTCTCAAAGAGGTAACGGTTAAGAAACGCGGATCGGGATCGGAACACATCAACTGATCCATGAAACCCCCTGTGATAGGACTGGCTGCCAATAGACACCGTACAGCCGCTTTCCGTGGAGAAGCGCGCTTCTAAGCCGTATCCAATCCTCTGCGAGAAATTAAGGAATGAATTTTTTGACTTTTTCCCGTCCTGGGATTAGCCTGTGGGTGGTTTCCGGGCATAATTGATAAACTGCTCGCGGGGAAAAATACGGCGGGATTCGCAGATGATGCAAACGACAAATACGGGCCAGCGGCGCGTGACCGATCAGAACGGCCCCACGATTGTCAACACCTACGACGAGCTGAACCGGCTCGTGCGAAGGGATATCCAGCGCGCGGCGGACGTGGCGGGCACGACCCTTGAGCTGTATCGCTACGACGCGCTGGGCCGTTTGAGGGCGGATTTTGCCAACAATAGCCCCTCCAACCCCGATGACGATGCTATCACCGAGTACAGATACGACAGGGCCTCGCGCCTTCTGGTGGAGATTCAGAACGGCCGCCCCGTGGAATCCAGATACGATCAGGCCGGCAACCGCACGGACCTTCAGTATCCGGGCGGCAAGACTCTCAGCTACCGCTACGACCGGCTGAACCGTCTTGAGGAGATCAAGGACAACGGCACTTTCCTGGCCGGGTGGCAATACAGCGCGCGTGGACTTGTGGAGGAGAAACGTCTCGGCAACGGCGCCCGCACCACCTACCAGCACAACACCCGCGGCTGGACGACCGGGAAGGAAGCGACGAGTTTCCACGCTCGGGTTACTTCTTTTGAGCATACCTACGACAACGAGGGCAACAAACTGACGGCGACCGATAAGGTGCTGCCGGAGCTGAGCAAAAAGTATGGGTACGACAAAATCTACCGTCTGACCGACTGGAAACGGAAAGGACGTCCCGGCGGGAGGCTTCGTGAGGAGCAGAGCTGGGACCTGGACCTTTTGGGGAACTGGGAGCAGACCGGCTACGACACCACCACCGAAAAACGCAAACACAACGAGGTGAACGAACTGACCGGAATCCGTAAAAATGGCAGTGAGCGGACATTAACTTACGACCCGGCCGGCAACCTGACCGATGACGACAATCAAATCTACATCTACAACTACCGCAACCTCCTGACCGAGATCCGGGAGAAGAGCAGCGGCGATACCGTGGCGAAGTACACCTACGATGCCTCCAGCCGAAGACGCACGAAGAAATTGCCCGGGCCGGGCAACAGCCCGCCCAGCACGATCACTTTCATCTATGACGGCTGGAAGGTGCTTGAGGAGCGGGATGGCGACGGCAACATCCTGGCCGAATATACCCACGGGCTCTATATCGATGAATATGTTACAATAGAGACCGGCGGGAAGAGGGCCTATTACCACCAGGACACGATTTATAATGTGAGAGCCCTGACCGACGAGAAAGGCAAAGTCATCGAGAGATACGCCTACACGGCCTACGGCGAGCCGAGCGTTTTGAACAAGAACGGCATGCCGGTGCCGCGATCTAAAGTCCGCAATCGCTACCTTTTCCAGGGCCGCCGTCTCGACCGCGAAAGTAGCCTCTACTACTTCCGCCACCGGATGATGAGCGGGGAGCTGGGGAGGTTTTTGCAGAGGGATGTGTTTGAGCGTAACGGGACTAACCGTTATTTATTTGTAAACAATTCCCCCAGCATGTACGTAGATGCCTTCGGACGTTGGAAATATAAAGTCTCCCCCGAAGAGCGAAAAAAGCATAATTGGGCAAAGGTTGAAGCGACGAAAGATCGTGACGATTATGATGATCTATCTCGCATGCTAGATCTTGATCCTTCAGATATTCAGAAGTGGCTTCGAGGCCATAAGGCGA
>JAGXLK010000774.1 GCA_018334735.1 Planctomycetota bacterium
GCCACGTCCATCATGAAGTTTTCGAAACCTCTCAGGTAATACAGCCGCATGTACATGAATCCATGTGGCACTCCTCCTCCGCTGGCAATTCTTCCATTTTCTTGTGCTCGTTCAAGTCCCTCTTCAACAGCTTCCCAATCCCGGGCACCGAACATAGCATCTTTTAAGGGGTCTGGGGGGGTATAGCCGTCGAAATCGTTCCAGTGCTCAAGGGGGAATTCGACGGGCTGGCTATCGAGACCGCGTTCGATGTTTTCCCAAACAGTGCCCCAACAATCGGTGTGGTAACCGTCTTCGTAGAGCGGATTCGGCATTGTTTCGAACTCGAAATCGACCGAACCCTTCTCATGTCCGGGGAAAATTGCCGGGTGGTCAAGGACAATTTCCTCGAGATCCTCGCGGTATTTCATCCAGGTAGCCGGCATGAGTCCGACGTTACAGGGCGTCCATTCGGGATTGTCGAAATACATCGTTTTCAGAAAATTGACGGTTTTGCGGTCTTTGTTTTTGTACGGTATTGCCATACTTTTCCCTGTCGATCTTAAAAATGTAAAAAGGATGGGACACTTGAATTTTCAGCTCAGGATATCCCCCGCCCGAAGTGGCAACAATATTAGCGGGTGAAAGTGTCAGAATCAAGGTGGTCGCGTGCCCGAATCAGGACATTTTACCGTAGCTGAGAGCTTCGTCGTACATGGCCAGTATGTTCTCGATCGGAGTATTCGGCTGGAGGTTGTGGCATGGCGCAAGAATGTAACCGGTTCCATCGCTCGCGAGACTGTCAATACAATGACGCACTTCCTTGCGCACGTCTGTTGGGCTTCCAAAGGGGAGAATGTTCTGGTTTTCGACAGCCCCATGGAAACAAATCTTATCCCCGAATTCTTCTTTGAGTTTTTCCATATCCATATCGGCGCAGGTCCACTGAACGGGATTTAAAACATCAATGCCCATCTCAATAAGCCGCGGGAGGAACGCACGGCAACTTCCGTCGTCGTGATGGAATACCTTGATTTCGAATTCGTGGCAGAGATCGATAAAACGCTGATGATGAGAGGCGTAAAATTCCTCGTAGAGCTTCATGCTTATAAGCGGCCCGGTCTGGCTTCCAAGATCGTCGGTAACCTGGGCAACCTCGATCAAATCGCCGGCTTCTTCGAACATTCGGCGATGGTGGTTGTAGAAAAACTCCGATATCCGATGCACAATCTCATGTGTCAATTCCGGTTCAAGCACCGGGTCCATCAAAGATTTTTCGAGCCCGCGCAGCAGATTGTGATAGTAGAAAGGGGCCATATAGCCGCACTGGACGACTTTTGCGTCATGGACCTCTTCCGCTTTGGCGTGCATACCAGAATAGTCAAACCAATCAGTTGTCGGCCACCGGTAGGCGTCCAGATCTTCAGTCGTTTGGGCCTCGGCGAGCGGGTTGAGGGATTGCTCGTTGTAGACGCCGTCTTCATACTCCACCTGTTTTCTGCGTATACCCCAGAAGTCGACCGTTTCATCTTTCGGGACATCGGGCAGGGATGGGCCGACGTACTCCGGTCCGATCCCGGCCATTCCGTCGATGTGAAGTTCCGCCCGGATGTCGGTATCTTCCCCGAAATGATCGCGTAATTTCGCCCAGACTTCACCGGTTGCCCAGATATCCGTCGGCACACGGTCGACGGGACGGAGTTCCAGAGCGGCCAGCATGCGTTCTCTTGAATTCATTTGTTGTCCCGGGTTTGGTTGAGAGAAGGAATGAGTTGAGAATTCTAATAATATGTTCCCTGCTTGTCTGTGTGGGATCGCCCGTGACCGAGCGGTTTATTGAAAGCGATTCTTTTCCTGCAGCGTTTGAGGTAACAGGATATGACCTTCGGTAGTCTCACAGCGAAATGCAAATGTCCATCCACCGTGATTTGAGCCGCTTTCATTCGAAAGCGTCACGGTGAGATTGTTGCTGCCTTCGGCGAGTTCCACGTCGATAGTTTCGGTTCGGAAAGTGTCGTGTTGTCCCAGCGATTTGGGCGATTGGTCATTGAGCCGGAACACCAGTTCGTCGTCCCAGGCCAGTTGAATGGAGGCCACAGTGGTTTTGGGCGTGGAGAGCTGGCATTGTGCGAATGCTGCGACCCCCGTATGGTGCTGTCCGACTCCGCGGGTGGTCGGGCGGAAATAGTGGTTGAAATCGATGAAGCCATGGTGAGACCGGGCTGGCAGCCAATCCAATGATGCTATATCGGCTTCTGTGAAGGCTTCCTGGTCGACGGGGCCCGCAATCCGCCATTCCCCGCGGTCCGGCAATGTTAGATCGCAGGAACCCGCAGGAAGTTCTATTGGGGAAAGCAGTTTTTCAAAGTCGGGCATTTCAACAAA
The DNA here is from genome assembly GCA_018334735.1 of Planctomycetota bacterium. The sequence continues at coordinate 2,365 of JAGXLK010000774.1, forward strand.
TGGCCGCACAGAGTCTTTCTGATACCAGTAGACCGTCGAACATATATCGTTGGCCATCGATCCAAATCGGAACTGAATAGAATCATCGTAGGTAATGGAATCGTGTTCGTAAAAACGATAACCAACGATGCGTGGGGCCGGGCGCGCAAGGCCCTGATCGTCGTGCGTATAAAAAGGTAGCCCCTCGTAGAGA
>JAGXLK010000775.1 GCA_018334735.1 Planctomycetota bacterium
ATATTGCTAATTTTCTCAAAAATCGTAATCACCGGCGTTGTCCCGCCTGTAATTTGTGTTAATCTTTGCGGGGGAGTTGGGTGGATGCATTGAATTCGCAATACGGGTCATCAACCCCTGAGCGGTCGGATGTGCGAGTGCATTTACAGGGGGTTCAGAAGTGACTGGCATGATATCCGATAAGGGGATGAGAGTGGAAAGATGCGGGGATCTGATTATCGGTAACGGGAAAAGGGAGCCTGCGGGCCACACAGAAAAACATGAAAACGAAGAGCGATCGGCAACACGGGCAAACCAGACCAATTAGTCAGTCTGGGTTGAACTGTTTGCGTCGAGGACGAGGATTCGTCCGCAGTTGTGGCAGAAAACGAGTTCATTTTCTCGCATGAGTTCATTTTCGGTTTGTTTGGGAAGACTTGTGAAGCAACCCTGGCAGATCCGTTTTGTGGCTCTCACAACTGCCGTTGTCCCGCGCGATTTAGCCAACCTGTCGTAAGTGTTGAGAGCTTCCGGGGCAATCTCTTCCCGCATCTTTTCTTCTTGTTCCTGTAGATCCTTGAGTTCTCGATCGTATTCGGCCTGTTTTTGGCTGACCCGCTGTTTGATCTCGTAAAGTTTTTGTTCCTTTTCGGCCAATTTTTTCTCTGTGTCTTCTCTTTTGCCTTGAAGATCCTCGATTTTTTCGAGGAGCTCGATTTCTTCGTCTTCCCAGCGGGACATATCCGCTACGTTACTCATCATTTTGTTACGAATTGCATCGTAATCGCTCTGTCTTTTGGTTGTGTTGAGCTGTATTTTAAGCCGCTCATTTTCTTCTTCAGCGGATTCTATTTTGACCTCGAAGGCGTCGGCGTCCTTTTGAGCCTGTTGTTTTTGGTTTTGGAGCTCTTCCAGTTTGTTTTCCAGGTCGGCCACCTTTTTTTCTTGTTCTTCAATATCACGCTGGAGGGCGGCCCTATCTTTCTGGCATTGTTCGATGTGGGTTATAAGTTCTTGCAGCTCGAGCAGTTTTTGAACCGTTTGTTGGGCCGACATTTTTCTGAGCCTCTTTCAAGTAATAAAAAAAGGCCCGAGCTCATTCGGCGAGCCGGGCCGCGAGGGCACACGTGGGTTCGCTGCCTCCCCAGCAGCGTTTCCCGGAAAAACCGGTGGGGAAGGGCAGTGTTTGTTTCTTCATCCTTGGTATCACATCCATCTCCGGGGTTCTTAAAAGGATTTGTGCAGCGCGACAGTTTAAGCGTTTTCGGCGAGTCCGTCAACGAAGCCTTCAAGTTTTCGGCTTCGGACCGGATGCTGGAGTTTCCGTATGGCTTTGGCTTCGATCTGCCGGACGCGTTCACGGGTGACGTTAAAGACGCGCCCGACTTCTTCCAGAGTGTAAGTATAGCCGTCTCCAAGTCCGTAGCGGAGTTTGATGATTTCCCGTTCTCGGTAGGTCAGGGTATCGAGGACGTTTTCGATTTTATCTTTGAGCATTTCCTGCGTTGCTACGGATACGGGCGACTCGGCGTTTTCGTCTTCAATGAATTCTCCGAACGAACTTTCCTCGCTATCGCCAACGGGGCGATCGAGGCTGATGGGTTTTCGGGAGATTTTCAGCACCCGGCGCGTTTCTTCTACGCTGAGGTCGGCTTCTTCGGCGAGTTCTTCCAGGGTTGGTTCACGTCCGAGCCGCTGGGACAACTTTTTCATCGTCTCGCGGATACTGCTCATGGTTTCGATCATATGGACGGGGATTCGAATGGTGCGTGCCTGGTCGGCGATCGAACGGGTAATAGCCTGGCGAATCCACCACGTGGCGTAGGTGCTGAATTTAAATCCGCGCCGGTATTCGTATTTATCCACCGCGCGCATAAGGCCGGTATTTCCCTCCTGGATGAGATCGAGGAAACTGAGCCCCCGGTTGCGGTATTTTTTAGCGATACTCACAACAAGACGGAGGTTTCCGGCAGAGAGTTCTTGTTTGGCCCTTTCATAGCGATCGTGAGCGGTTTGTGTGGCTTCCACTCTTCGTAGAAAGACGTCCGATGGCAGACAGAGCTGGTTCTCGAGATGTCGCAGCTCAGCTTCCATGCCGCGGCGTTGCGCTTTTGTTGGGGCTTCACGTCCGGTCTGGCTGAGTTTGCGTTTAATCGTACAGATACGATCATAGGTTTTGTTGATTTTTTGCATGATGGGTTGGATTTTCCGCGTGCGGAGCCCGAGTTCCTCAAGGAGGATTTGAGCTTTCCGGCAGCGGTTTTGCATTTCGCGGAGTTTTTGCACCCGTTTGTTCCCATCCATCCCTTTTTCGCGCCACTTTTCCCAGATGTCGCGAATCTGGGCGATCAATTTATGAATTGTTTCGATATTCTGAGGCAATCGAGTGGCGAGCGCATCTTTTTCAACATCATCGACGGCAGCGATATTGAGTGTCCGATCGAAAGGCACCTCCCCTTCATGGACGTTTTCCATTATGTTCAGGCATCTCTCAATACCCGGTATGAACTGTGTGATACGTTTGCGGAAGCGTTTCCTGGCGATTTCGATGCGTTTAGCGTGCGCGATTTCTTCTTCG